>JBDSHU010000244.1:0-6514 GCA_039918335.1 Methylotenera sp.
ATACAGACCTGTATATATAAAGTAAACTCAGTCTATCATTGCTGTGTTTACTTTATTAATAGTTGAATATAAACAATATTTTTAATTATTATGTTGTAATGAGGCTATTAAAATTATATATACTGAATTGTATATTTAGGAGAATAAAATGAGTAAATTACTAGTTGCGCTTTCTTTAGTTGCTTTCGGTTTTGCTGCTAAAGCAAATGCCACGGAGGGTTCTACGCTTTATGTGATTAAGTCTATTAACATCAATGCTCCTGCTGCAAAAACATGGGAAAAAATTGCTAAGTTTGGTGATCTAGGCGTGTGGCATCCTGCATTTGCAAAAACTGAAATTCTTTCAGGTAAAGATTTTAAAGTGGGCGCAAAACGCGAGCTAACATTGCAAGATGGCGGTAAAATTCACGAAACATTAATTGCTTACAGTGCAAAAAACAAAACAATGAGTTACAAGATCACTGAAAGCGGCTTACCCTTAAATGACTATGTTTCAACGTTAGAGGTACATTCAAATGGTGCAGATAAATCCGTAGTCGTGTGGGAAAGTAGCTTTAATGCTAAAGCGCCGGCTGATGATAAAGCAGCCTTAGATCTAATTGACGGTGTATATGATGGTGGTTTGGGTAATCTGAAAAAAATACTTGAGTAATTAAGTATTAAGTTCATATGATTGGCCTTAAATTTAAAAGCTATCGCAGTAAATGAGGTGGCTTTTTATATCAATTGTTATCAATATTACTTAGAGCGCGCCATTAACATTGGCGTAAAGTTACAGCGCACTTTTTCTAAATAAAAATTGGCAATCGCCAGATCATTTAGATCCGTCGGTAATTTACCCGCGACTACATTTTCTAAATAAATGGCTTTATGTTTGTCCGGAATCTGAATTGCTTCAGGAAACTGGCAGGTGCCATTGCGCATTTGCTCATATTTGGCATACATCACAACCGCATCACGTGCAGTTAAGTTTTTGCTGGTAATGGCAGCGTTAGATTTTGCGATAAGTTTAATGTTATTAGTTTTAGCTAACAGCGTTTGCGGATAATAGTTTTCTATAAGCGGCAGCCATAAAGCTGAAGCGCCGATTAATAAAATCAAGCTAGCTGCAATACCGAAGATTGCCGATTTTGAATTCGGCCATTCTCTTTGTGTTTGCGCCAAAATAAGTGCATGCGCTGCTTTTTTAGCATGCGCCAGACTATTGCTTCCAGGATGTGCAATTTCTTGTTGTGCGGCATTGCGTGCAATTAACACGATATGCTCAGCAAGAATCGTGGGGTTTGCTGCACCAAAGGCTTTAGCCTGTGCGGTACAAAAAACAATAAGTGCTTGGTTAGGAATTGCTTCTTGCGTAAGCTCTAAGTCAATATTGGGTGCGTTTAGCCAATCGCTCAGAATATCAAATAAACTCAAAATGCGACCTTGCGGCGTCTTGCTGGATTTAGCCAGCATATTCAGCAACCAAGGTGAGTTAAAAATATCCATTGTTTAAGCTTATCTTGAAATTTATCTTTTTAAAATGGTTTACTTTTTAAAATGGTTTCACTACGACAAGTATCACAATCAAACTTAATGCAATGACTGGTAACTCATTGAACCAGCGATACCAAACATGGCTACGCCGATTTTTATCGGCCTTAAAGTCATTCACTAATTTGCCACAATAAAAATGATATGCCATCAGTATAGCCACTAATGTTAATTTAGCATGCAGCCAGCCGCCCGTAATGCCGTAAATTAACCAGAGCCACAATCCAAATGTGATGGCCAATATCGCGAGTGGCAACATAAAACGATACAGTTTGAACTCCATCAGTTTTAACCGTTCAGAAGTTGCGGCATCGGTCACCATCGCGTGATTCACAAATAATCTAGGTAAATAAAATAATCCTGCAAACCAGCTAGTAACAAAAATAATATGCAGCGCTTTTATCCACAACATTATTTGGCCAATTCAATAGTTAGTAATTGATTTAATTTTACAAAATCTAACTCACCGATCGTGCGCTGCAATCGATTACCTTGTTTATCAAAAATAAAGGTTGTTGGTGTTAAATTCACACCGCCAAACTTGTCCGTTATTTCAGAAAGACCATCATGCATCACCGGGAAAGGCAAAGCCTTTTGCTTGGTATAGTTAAGTACCTGTGCAGGCGGATCGTAAGGCATTGCCACCGCCACAATTTCGAAACCTTTTTGCTTGTATTGCTGATAAGTGTCAATCAAGTGCGGCATTTCTTTAATGCAGCCGGGGCAATCTGTAGCCCAGAAATTGACCAGCACTACCTTTCCTTTTAAGTCTGCCATGGCAATTTTTTTGCCTTCGATGGTGGTAAAAGTAACATTAGGCGCGGCAGATTTATTGTTCAGTTGCAGCCCCAGAAAAACGAGTAAGGCAATAATAATAATGGGTAATACGGATTTTTTTAATAAAGAATTCATATGAGTAGTTTATCGTTTTAATGTGATTAGTCTATATTTTTTAGTTGTGAATGTTGTCGTCAGTTATTAACAAAGTTTTTGCAGCAAATTAGTATGAGATATTTGCTAATAGCCATGAAAATGTTATGCTTATTAGCTGGTCTTCAGCATGATATAATCACATTTTTAATAGCCAAGCTATTTATCAAAAAAAGTAAATGAACGCACCTCTACATAGCAATATTCTGTATGCAGAACCAAAACCTGCAACGCGCTTGCGCGAAATTCCATACAACTACACTTCGTTTTCAGACCGTGAAATCGTCATTCGGTTTCTTGGCGAAGAAATTTGGGATATTTTAAACGAATTACGCGGTGAGCGTAAAACTGGTCGCTCAGCACGTATGTTGTTTGAAGTGTTGGGTGATTTGTGGGTGGTGACGCGTAATCCTTATTTACAGGATGATTTACTAGAGAATCCCAAACGCCGCCAGGCTTTGATTGATGCCCTGCATCATCGTATTGCTGCGATTGATGAGCGCAGAACTAGCAATGATAGTGTAGCGAATGCAAAAGTATTGAAACTGGTAGTGGCTGGTCGCCAAGCAGTAACAAAGTTTGAAAATGACTTCAAACAAACGTTTAATTTACGTAAAAAAGCACTCGCTAAACTCACCAAAATCACGCGTAAAGATAACATACAGTTTGATGGTTTAGCACGTGTCTCTCACGTTACAGATGCAACCGACTGGCGCGTTGAATATCCGTTTGTGGTGTTAAATCCAGATACTGAAATAGAAATTGCCGCACTCGTGCGAGCGTGTATTGAGTTAGGCCTCACTGTTATTCCACGCGGAGGCGGTACTGGCTATACGGGCGGTGCAATTCCACTTACGCCAATGTCTGCTGTGATTAACACCGAGAAGCTAGACCAGCATACTGGCGTAAAAATGAGCACGCTCCCTGGCGTTGCGCGCCAAGTGGCTACTATTGAATGTGGTGCGGGTGTAGTGACGCGCCGTGCAATGGAGGCTGCGACAGATGCAGGTTTGGAATTTGCCTGCGACCCAACCAGTGCTGACGCAAGTTGTATTGGCGGTAACGTAGCCATGAACGCCGGTGGTAAAAAAGCCGTACTGTGGGGTACGGCATTGGATAATCTTGCCTCATGGCGCATGGTAACGCCTGATGCACAGTGGCTTGAGGTGGAACGTTTAGACCATAATCTAGGTAAAATTCATGATATTGCAGTAGCACGCTTTAAAGTAAGTCGTTATGCAGAAGACATGAAAACCTTAATCGGTGAACCTGAGATTTTAGAAATCGCTGGGCCTAGTTTTCGTAAGGTTGGCTTGGGTAAAGACGTTACCGATAAGTTTTTATCAGGCTTACCTGGCATTCAAAAAGAAGGCTGCGATGGTTTAATTACTAGCGCCACTTTCATTTTGCATCGCATGCCTAAGCATGTGCGTACCATTGCGCTCGAGTTTTTTGGTAACGTGTCACACGCCGTGCCTGCGATTGTTGAGATTAAAGATTACCTAGACGCAACTGCGAGAAAAGACCCAATTGTTTTGATGGCGGGTCTAGAGCACATGGATGAGCGCTATATTAAAGCAGTAGGTTATGCCACTAAAGCTGCGCGCCAACAACGCCCAAAAATGGTATTGATTGCCGATATTGCCTCAGATGATGAAAACGCAGTAGGTGAGGCAGCGTCACACATCGTGCGTTTATGTAATGCGCGTGATGGAGAAGGCTTCATTGCCGTTTCTGCTGAAGCACGTAAAAAGTTCTGGTTAGATCGCGCCCGTACTGCCGCCATCGCAAAGCATACCAATGCTTTCAAAATCAACGAAGACGTAGTGATTCCATTGCCGCGTTTGGGCGATTACTCAGACGGTATTGAGCACATCAATATTGAACTCTCAATCAATAACAAGCTTAAATTATTAGATGCATTAGAAGAGTTCATGCAGGGAGACCTTCCGCTGCAAGCTGATGAAGACGGCAATTCAGATGCGCAAATGGTGCAATCTAAGCAAGTCATTGCATTGCAACTGCTGCGTGATTTGCGTACACGCTGGAGCATGATTTTAAATACACTGGACGAGCCAGTGAGTGTATTGGGTCAGTTGGGCGATGGCCTTGAGCAATATGAAAACGTATTCCGCGCTGTGCAATCTTACGATTTGCGCATCTCATGGAAGCGGGAACTTAAGCGTCCCATGGCGGATATTTTTGCTGGGCGCGAGTTTCAAAAAATCTTAAATCGTTGCGATGAAATTCACAAGGCTGTGCTCAAAGGCCGCGTATTTATTGCCTTGCACATGCATGCGGGTGATGGCAATGTACATACCAACATTCCAGTGAATTCTGACGATTACGAGATGATGGGTGCGGCGCATGATGCAGTGGCGCGTGTGATGGCACTGGCTAAAGGCTTAGATGGCGTAATCTCCGGCGAGCATGGCATTGGTATTACCAAAATGGAGTTTTTGGAAACTTCTACGATTGAAGCATTTACCAAATACAAAAATAAAGTAGACCCCAATGGGCACTTTAACAAAGGCAAGCTGCTAGCGGGCTCTGGGCTTGAAAATGCCTATACGCCAAGTTTTAGCTTGCTTGAGCAAGAATCTATCATCATGGAGCAATCTGCTATTGGTGAGATTGCAGACTCAATCAGTGATTGCTTGCGTTGCGGTAAGTGTAAGCCGGTGTGCACGACCCACGTGCCTCGCGCTAACCTTTTATATTCACCGCGTAACAAAATTCTCGGTACGTCATTGCTCATAGAAGCATTCTTGTACGAAGAGCAAACGCGGCGCGGTATTTCAATTAAACATTTTGATGAGTTTAACGATGTAGCCGACCATTGTACGGTGTGCCATAAATGCTTAAACCCATGCCCAGTGGATATCGATTTTGGTGATGTCTCTATCGCCATGCGTAACTTCTTGCGTGAGCAAGGTAAAAAGCAATTTAATCCGGGCAATGCGCTGGCGATGGCGTTCTTGAATGTAAAAGACCCAGCAACCATTAAATTGATGCGTACTTTTATGGTGACCATTGGCTACAGAGCGCAAAACTTTGCGCATGGCCTGGCTAAAAAGTTTGGTTTGCTGAAAGATAAAATCAGGCCACCAGCCACAGTAGGCAAGCCAGAAATTAAAGCACAAGTCATCCATTTTATTAATCGACCTATGCCGAAAAAAATGCCGACTAAAACTTCACGTGCACTGTTAGGCATTGAAGATAACAGCATGATTCCGGTCATCCGTAATCCGCAAAAAGTGACGGAAGATTCAGAAGCAGTGTTTTACTTCCCAGGTTGTGGTTCTGAGCGTTTGTTCTCAAACGTAGGCCTAGCGACGCAAGCCATGTTGTATGAAGTAGGCGCGATTACTGTATTGCCGCCTGGCTACTTGTGTTGTGGTTATCCACAAACCTCAAGCGGTAATCACGACAAAGGTCAGGAAATCACGACAGATAACCGCGTGTTGTTCCACCGTGTGGCGAATACGCTCAATTACCTTGATATTAAAACGGTAATTGTGTCTTGCGGCACATGTATGGATCAACTGCAAAAATACGAGTTTGAGAAGATATTCCCAGGTTGTCGTTTGTTGGATATCCATGAGTATTTGATGGAAAAAGACATGAAGCTGGCGGGTATTACCGGTACACGTTATATGTATCATGACCCATGCCACACGCCTATGAAGACTTATAAGCCACTAGAAGTGACTAATAAGCTTATGGGGCAAGATGTTCAGCTGAATGACCGTTGTTGCGGTGAGAGCGGCACGTTTGCAGTAGCACGCCCCGATATTGCTACGCAGGTCAAAATGCGCAAGCAGGAAGAGCTTGAAAAAGGCATGGAGAAAATGGGCTTAACGGTAGGCGCACCAGAAGAAAAAGTGAAGATTCTGACTTCATGCCCAAGCTGTTTGCAGGGTTTAGCACGTTATGGTGAAGATACTGGTATAGAGGCGGATTATATTGTGGTGGAGATGGCGAAGCATATTCTCGGCGATAATTGGATGCAGGAATATGTGGAGAGAGTGAATAAGGGCGGGATTGAGAA
>JBDSHU010000245.1:0-4639 GCA_039918335.1 Methylotenera sp.
CGATATCTCTGCCTAAGATTAAGCAAAACTACCTTAAACTTATTGACGGCCAGTTTTGCTGTTTTGCATATTCAGCCAATATGGCATCTGCATCAACGGCTACTGGATTCGTCACTAGTTTCATAAGCGGTAAATCATTGTGCGAATCGCTATAAAAATAACTCGTATCAAAGTCAGACAATGTTTGTTTACGCTCTGCCAGCCATTGGTTAATGCGCGTCACTTTACCTTCCTGAAAACTGGGTACGCCGCTCACCCCACCCGTGTATTCGCCATTCATCATTTCCGGATCTGTGCCAATCAGGTACTCCACACCATAAGCAGTCGCAATAGGCTTGGTAACGAAGCTATTGGTCGCAGTAATCACCACGCATAGATCACCTGCTACCTGATGTTTATTGACCAAATCCTGCGCTTTTTGCGTCATCATCGGGCGGATGACTTTCTCCATGTACTTAAGGTGCAATCCATCCAAGAATTTTTTTGGATATTGCGCTAGCGGTTTTAATTGAAACTCCAAAAACTTGAAAATATCTAAATTGCCATTTTTATAGTCTTGGTAAAATTGCTCGTTCCGCTCATGGTGCGATGTGGCGTCAAGCAAGCCTTCGCCAATCAAAAACAAGCTCCAGTTGTAATCGCTGTCGCCTGCAAGCAGTGTGTTATCAAGATCAAATAAAGCTAAATTTTGCATAAAATTGTTTCTTATTAAATTAATGATTAATTTCTTTGGCAGGGGCATTATTGCCTGCTGTTAACACTAAAAATACGCCAACTAAAATGATAGCAAGGGCTATATACTCGTTAGTGTCCACATGTTCATTTGCGAACCAAATTCCTAAAGCGGATGCCACCACGGGATTCACAAAAGTATTACTGGTTGCTACTAGCGGGCGCACGGTTTTAAGTAAATATTGATAAGCACTGTAAGCTACTAATGAGCCTAACAGCACTAAGAACAACATTGCCCCCCATGATTTATTGCTGATTGCTTGCGGCCATGCTTCACCTTGCAAACCACTCATCAACATCAGCGCCACACCACCCGCTAGCATTTGCGTGGCCGGTGCCATTAACCCGTTTGGCATGGCTAAATGTTTACTCCATACCGAACCAAATGCCCAGCTCGCCGCAGCGAGAATCAGTAACAACGCACTAATCACATCCCCCTGCAAACTCCCGCCCAGATTCAACAAGATGATGCCAATCAAACCAATACCAATGCCTAACCATTCCTTAGCCGTTATTTCATGCCCCCAGATGGATGAAAAAATCGCCATCCAAATCGGTACGGTGGCAATCGAAAGCGCCGCCGTGCTAGACGAAACTGTTTGCTGAACATAGCACACCGTACCATTACCGATGGCTGGCAATAAAATACCTATAGCAGTTGCGCTTAGCCATTCTTTTTTAGTTGGATTAGGTGCGCCCAAAAAACGCATGACGAGGTATAAAATCACCCCCGCCGCCGTGAAACGCAGGCCTGCCATTAAAAATGGCGGGAAGCTTTCTATGCCAAAACGTATGGCAAGATAAGTTGAACCCCAGAAGAAATAGGTACAAAACAGCGCTAAAACAATCAGAAGTGTTTGATTTTTATAATTCATAAAAATTGTTTATTTATTAAATCGAGCAAAGACAAGGCGTTCTAATACATACATTACGTTAAGACAGTACGATTAGTACGGCAAACTAAAACAACGCAGTATTTGCTCGATTTTACGAATAAACCTAAACCTGTGGGTGAGCACGCTCGGACTTAGACTGTATCTTATTAAGCGCATTCAAATAAGCCTTGGCAGAAGCAATCACAATATCAGTATCCGCACCCTGCCCATTAACAATACGGCCGCCCTTTGAAAGCCTTACCGTCACTTCACCTTGGGCATCAGTACCACTGGTAATATTATTCACCGAATAAAGTTGCAACTCTGCACCGCTTTGTGCAATATGTTCAATTGCCTTGAACGCCGCATCCACAGGCCCGCCACCATCAGATTCTGCACGTCTTTCCACACCATTTTCCGACAATGTAAGAATCGCATGCGGAATCTCACCCGTAATTGAAGCTACTTGCAAATAGACTAATTTGAAATGCTCGGTCGCTTCTGACAAGAACTCATCGCTCACCAAGGCATGCAAATCTTCATCAAAAATCTCAGATTTTTTATCGGCCAAATCTTTAAATCGAGCGAATGTCGCATTCAACAAATCTTCCGTTTCAAGCTCTATACCCAACTCTTTTAAACGTGTTCTAAAAGCATTACGGCCAGACAATTTACCAAGTGTTAATTTATTCGCACCCCAACCTACATCCTCTGCACGCATGATTTCGTAAGTTTCACGATGTTTCAATACGCCATCTTGATGAATGCCGGATTCATGCGCAAAGGCATTCGCACCGACAATTGCCTTGTTCGGTTGTACTGGATATCCGGTAATTGTTGAGACCAATTTGCTGGTAGGCACAATTTGCGTGGCATCAATAGTAGTTTCAAGATTAAAAATATCTTTACGGGTACGCAAGGCCATCACCACTTCTTCCAAGCTGGCATTGCCTGCGCGCTCGCCTAGGCCATTGATCGTACATTCCACTTGACGCGCACCGCCCATCACTGCAGCCAAGGAGTTAGCCACCGCCATGCCTAAATCGTTATGACAATGGGTAGACCACACTACTTTGTCGCTATTCGGTACGCGTGCAATCAATTCGCGCATGGTCTCGCCCCAAGGTGCAGGAATGCTGTAGCCCACCGTGTCTGGTACATTAATCGTTGTAGCGCCCGCTTGAATCACTGCGTCAAAAATGCGAATCAAAAAATCCATTTCTGAGCGCACAGCATCTTCTGCGGAAAACTCCACGTCATCGGTATATTCCAACGCCCATTTAACTGCTTGCACAGCCCGCTCCACCACTTGGTCTTCCGTCATGCGAAGCTTATTTTCCATATGGATCTTGCTGGTAGCAATAAACGTATGAATACGTCCATTTTTTTGATCATGCTCCATAGCTGGCTTGATGGCCTCGCCTGCACGGCGAACATCGTTTTCACTGGCGCGCGCAAGCGAGCAAACCGTAGAGGTCTTAATGATTTTTGCAATTTCATGAATGGCATCAAAATCACCTGGGCTTGCTGCCGCAAAACCTGCCTCAATGACATTGACACCTAATTTTTCTAACTGACGTGCAATACGGATTTTTTCTTCTTTGGTCATCGCTGCGCCTGGGCTTTGTTCGCCATCGCGCAAGGTAGTATCAAAAATAACGATTTGGTCCTGTTTCACATTTTTTTGTTGTATGGCTTGATTCATCGCTGTTACCTAACTTTTAATTTGTTTAACTTTGGGTTTAACCTAAAGTTTAATTTTAAATTTAAATTTAGCTCAAGCTTAACCTCGTTAAGCGAGCATCTCACAGCATTTTTAAAATACTGTATTTAGTACATTATGTGGGGGATATAGTTTGCGCGCTAGCGCAGGTGATGATTACGGAGCGCAACAACACGTAACGCAAGATATTTGCGTAACAAGAATGCACTAGCTAGAAGGCTAGCGGCATAAAAAACAGTTGAAATATGTAAAGTAAACATAGTATTAGAAATATAGTGTGTTTTACAAACTTCTGCAAGTGTTTAAGTGGTTGAATTTATTTATCATGCTGATAAATTTCAGCATGATAAATAAAACCGGCAGGTTTAGCTGATTGGTTTAGCAGGTCGTTTCAATTTATCTCGAACCCACAGCACATAGCCTGAAAGCCCATAAACAATCATTACAAAAAATAATACTTCTGGTGGGCTGTATGAAACCAGCACAATTGCCAGCATGATGCCTAAAATCACAAAGAACGGCACGCTGTCTTTTAGATTAATATCTTTACCGCTGTAATAGCGTAAATCGCTCACCATAGAGGCGCCTGCAAATACCGTGATACCCCAAGCCATCCATTTCCATTGCAATACGCCGAAAAATATATCGCGCCCACTGACACCGTACTCGTAAGAAACCCATACAAACCCAGCTAATAGCGCCGCCGCCGCCGGGCTGGGCAAGCCTTGAAAGTAACGCTTATCTTGATGACTATCC
The DNA here is from genome assembly GCA_039918335.1 of Methylotenera sp. Lineage (GTDB taxonomy): Bacteria > Pseudomonadota > Gammaproteobacteria > Burkholderiales > Methylophilaceae > Methylotenera. Next base: position 4,087 of record JBDSHU010000245.1, read on the forward strand.
TCAAGCTTAGTATTGAACCTCGCCAAACGCAATGCTGCGCACGCGCAGTAGATAAATGCGGCTAGCCAGCCTAACTTTCCTAGTGGTTTTAATGCCCATACATAAAGCACCAGCGCAGGGGCCACACCAAACGACACCATATCAGACAAGCTATCGTACTCTGCACCAAACGCACTTTGCGTATTGGTCATACGGGCGACGCGGCCATCCAGTCCGTCTAGCACCATGGCAATAAAAATTGCCACTGCCGAATGCTCAAAGTTGCCATTCATGGCTTGCACGATTGCATAAAATCCCGCAAACAGCGCAGCTGAAGTGAATAAATTTGGCAGCAGGTAAATTCCGCGTTCTTTTAACCCGCCTTCTAATAACGGTTTTTTGCTTCTTGTGCGTGGCGTTTTTTCTACCATAATTTTTAGTTTCAATAAATAAACTTAGAGTTAGTATAACAAAGCTGCGATTTTTAAACACCGCTCAAATTATTCTGGTTAAATTGACAGTATGGTGTTGATAGCGAAATGCGAATTTTATCCAGTATGTTAATATCGCGACC
>JBDSHU010000246.1:0-3675 GCA_039918335.1 Methylotenera sp.
TTCTTATTGAATTTACTTCATTAAGAAAGTTTGCAAAAATTAGTGTCTGTATGATTTGTTAGAAATAATAAATACGGATAAATTAATCGGGTTATAAAAATAGCGATAAATTTTTAGGAGATTCACATGAACAAACAAATTAAATTAGCAGTTGCATCAGCTTTACTAGCTGCAGCTTCAAGCGCTAATGCTGGTATCATGATCCCAGCTGGTGATTGGACTTTAGACATCGGTGGCGTTGTAAACGCATACTACACAACTACTAAAACAAGCGGCGACGCTGTTGGTTTAGGTGGTGCTTTAGAAAACGGTTATGACCGTCAAAACAACATCACTACAGGTTTGTTACCTAACTACTTAAGCGTTTCTGGTAAAACTCGCCAAAACGATTTAGATGTTGGTTTCACAATCAGCATCAACCCAGGTGCTTCTACAACTGCAGCTGGTAAACAAGGTTCACACCAAGAAAATCGTCAAGCATTCTTGACATTCGGCGACAAATCATGGGGTTCTATCAAATTAGGTAAAGATCTAGGCATTTTTGCTTCAGACGCTATCTTAAACGACATGACATTATTAGGTGTTGGTTCAGGTGCTGGTCTATTAGCTGGCAACACAACAACATTAGGTCGTATCGGTACAGGTTTCATCTATGCTGACTGGAAATCACAAATCGCTTACTCATCACCAAACTGGAATGGTTTCAGCTTTACAGCTGGTATTACCCAATCTTGGGATGCACAGGCTATAACACTTGTTGATGCAGCTGCTACAGGCCGTGAAGGTTCAATGCCAGCATTCGAAGCTAAAGTTGCTTACGAGTGGGCTGGTGATGTAGGTGGTAAAGTTTGGGCTTCTGCAATTACGCAAAAACTTGAACAAGCAGCTGGCGGTAGTGAGCGTGCTAGAGCGTTTGACGTTGGTGCGAATGTTAACCTAGCTGGTTTTGGTTTAACTGGTTACTACTATGACGGTAAAGCGATTGGTACTACATTGCAATTCCTTGGTGCTTTAGATGCATCTGGTAACCGCCGTGATTCTAAAGGTGGTTATGTACAAGGTACATACACACTACCAGGCGTTGGTACTAAACTTGGTTTAAGCTGGGGTAAATCAATTCTTGAAGCAAACAGTGGAGCTAGCGAAGGCTTGTTAGGTTTATCTGATGATATTGAAAACACTATGTGGACAGTTGGTGCTTACCACCCATTGACAAAACATCTAAACTTAGTAGCTGAATACTCAGATGTTAAATCTGAAATCAACAACTTAGATGGTAAATCAAAAACAGTATCATTAGGCGCAATCTTATTCTTCTAGAATTAAAGCAGGGTTACCCTGTATTAATTTAAGAAAGATAAATAAAAAACGGCAACTTCGGTTGCCGTTTTTTTGTTTATAGTTAAGAAGAATTGCATCTTGGAAAATATGCTGTTCTTGAATGCAATTTTTCTAAAAAACGTAGTCGTATATTTTTAGTCTTCTATTCCCAATTCCTGAATCTTACGTGTCAGTGTATTGCGGCCCATGCCAAGCTGATTGGCAGCTTCAATACGTCGCCCATGAGTATGTTCCAGAGCCTTAGTAATTAAAATACGCTCAAATATTTGTGTACGGGTTTCAAGTACATTCTGTTCACCACGATTGAGTGAATCCATTACTTCGCTCGCCAATGCATCTTGCCACGTGAGCGCAGAGGTAGATTTAGTATTGTCATCTTTTAATTCTGGCGGTAAATCAGCGATATCAATATTTTGCCCTGGCGCCATCACAGTTAGCCAGTGACATACATTTTCTAACTGGCGTACATTACCACTCCAATTAACAGCGCTTAAATATTTGAGTGCAGCGACAGAGGGTTGCTTAGTTTCAACACCTAATTCTGTAGCGCTATGTTGTAAAAAATGCTTGATTAACAAGGGAATATCTTCCCGACGCTCACGCAGCGCAGGTAATCTGAGCCGAATCACATTCAGGCGGTGAAATAAGTCTTCCCGAAATAAACCAATTTTCACGCGCTCTTCTAAATCTTGGTGGGTAGCGGCGATAATACGTACGTTGACTTTAATCGGTTGATGACCGCCGACACGGTAAAACTGACCATCACTGAGCACACGTAACAGCCGTGTTTGCAGGTCGGCGGGCATATCGCCAATTTCATCTAAAAACAGCGTGCCGGTATCAGCTTGTTCAAAACGGCCGCGCCTTGCAGCTTGCGCGCCGGTAAACGCTCCGCGTTCATGACCGAATAACTCGGATTCAAGTAAATCTTTAGGAATCGCGGCAGTGTTAATCGCGATAAAGGGCTTGTCACCCCGCGGACTGTGACGGTGTAAAGCGCTCGCTACAAGCTCTTTACCGCTGCCAGATTCGCCATTGATTAATACCGTTGCATGCGAGCGACTTAAGCGGCCTATCGCTCTAAAAACCTCTTGCATGGCTGGTGCTTGTCCGATGATCTCAGGCGTTTCTTCTAAACTTACTTTTTCAGTGGTTTGTCTTGTACTTTCATCCACTGCACGTTTAATAACGTCAATCGCCTGATCCACATCAAATGGTTTAGCGAGATATTCAAACGCACCACCTTGAAAAGCAGCCACTGCGCTTTCAAGATCAGAATATGCAGTCATGATAATGACGGGAATATCAGGATATTTGAGTTTGATCTCGGTTAAAAAATCCAGGCCGGAACCATTAGGCATGCGAATGTCACTGACTACCACTTGAGGTTGCTCACGCTCTAATGCGTTCAAAGCTTCTGCTACCGATGAGAAGGTTTTAAAATCCATATCAGTGCGTGCAAGTGCTTTTTCAAACACCCAGCGAATAGATTTGTCGTCATCAATAATCCAGATTGGTTTCATATGCTTCTCTATGTTTAAGTTAATACACTTTTTCGTTAAATAAGTACATTTATTAGGTTTACTTATAAACTAAATGTTGCACATTAAATTATTGCTTCAAATTATTGCTTCGTGCCATTATTTGGCTTAATCGCAGATGTTTCAATCGGTAGCAAAATAGTAAAGCAGGTGTTGCCTGGTACGCTTTCACATTCAATCATGCCATGGTGTTGGGTAATAAAAGTTTGGGCTAAAGTTAAGCCTAAGCCTGAACCGCCTTCGCTACCTGATACCAACGGGAAAAAAATTCTGTCCCGGATATCTGATGGTACGCCTGGGCCGTTATCAATAATTTCCAACTTAATCGCTACGCGGTAACGCTTTCTGGCAAGTGTGACTTGGCGTTCAGCACGTGTGCGTAAGGTAATTTGGCTGCCTATAGTGTTATGTGCTTGCATGGCTTGTACGGCATTGCGTGCAATGTTGAGTACGGCTTGTATGAGCTTTTCACGATCACCAATTAATTCAGGTAGGCTTAAGTCGTAATCGCGTTTAATGAGGACGCCTTTTGGTGATTCTGCCAGTAATAGACTGCGTACCCGTTCTAATACTTCATGAATATTGGTCGGTTGATATTTAGGTACACGATGCGGAATAAGCAGCCTATCCATCAGTGATTGCAGTCGATCAGCTTCTTTAATAATGACTTGCGTATACTCTCTTAAGCTAGGGGATGGGAGTTCATGTTCCAGCAGTTGTGCTGCGCCGCGCAAACCCCCAAGCGGATTACGTATCTCATGGGCAAGATTACGCAAGAGCTCAGCGTTCGCTT
>JBDSHU010000247.1:0-3494 GCA_039918335.1 Methylotenera sp.
CAATGGTTAATTTAACTATCGCAAATAGCGCAGCTAGAATAAACAAGCTAGCCATTGCGTACTTCCAACTAACTGTATTTAAAAACCCTGAACTTTCAGATGATTTCAGATTGTCTGTCAAAATTAACGGTGGATCTAAAGTAGATGGCTGATTTGCCGTAGCAGCTTGATCTTGATTTAAACGTGCTAAATGAGCTTGATAATCAAGTATGTGATTTTCGTGCTTAACGCCCGAACCATTAAACAATGTTGAGAGTTTTTGCGTTGATAGAGATGTGTTTTCGTAATAAGAGCGTGAGACTAAAATTTCGTTGGGTTTTGCATGGTTCATGATTCGCTGTGCTGCATTAATGCCATCGCCAATAATATTGGGTTGTTCATTAATATCGTTTACTAAACACACAGATTCCAAGTGAATACCAATGCACACAGACAAAGGTGCTGGCCGTGTTTATTCGCTTTTAAAACTTCTTTACGAATATCCATCGCCATGAATATGGCATCTTCTGGTGGTCCCATGTACGCAATTGCTGCGCCATTGCCAGTATTCAGGATAATACGATCTGTCTGCCCGATGTATTTAAATGCAATACTGATTAAATCATTAATATGATTTCTAAAAACTATTTGTTCGTCTGGTTTTTTTGAATGATCGATAATATCTAAAAAAACATTGCAGCAAATAGAAATTATATTCAATCGGTCTGTCATAGATTAGTTCGAATCCAAGTCGAGGAGCTCACTACAAAACCCTGTAGACATGTGGGGCTGTTTAATTTCCGTCATTATCTTTTTCATGATTTTTTACATGTGTGCGATATATAAGAAATTCAATCAATACAACGAGCATATAATTATTAAGATTTACATCATTAGAAGAACCTATATGAAACCGCCAGCAACCGCTCTACCACACACTCCCGACAATCAGCCCGAGTTATCGCGTCCTAAACAACACAATAACCCTTTACATGGACTAACGCTAGAGGCCATAGTCACAGCATTGGAGATGCATTTTGGTTGGGCTGGATTAGCTGAACAGATACCCGTGCGCTGTTTTAGCAATGAACCGAGCATATCGTCCAGCTTAAAGTTTTTGCGTAAAACGCCATGGGCGCGTGAAAAGGTAGAGGCGCTTTATATTTTCATGGTGCAAGACATTAATCAAACTGAGATTGTTGAACGACCCAATTCAGTAGAATAGTAAAGTCATATCACTTTCGAAGTGGCTCAAGCAGTGGCGACAGCCCATTGTGATCTATCTCTTGCATCAACGCCAATAAGCGCCCTATCTCATTAGGTGGAAATCCTTCGCGAGCAAACCAATTCAGGTACTGGCCTGGCAAGTCGGCGATGAGTCGGCCTTTGTATTTACCATAAGGCATGGTCACAGTAACTAAGCGTTGCAAATCCTCAGAGTTCATATGTCTACTTATAAATCCAATTAAATATTAACCATGCTGACGCGTTAAATGACAGCATGCAATCATAGTTTAGATGGCCCTCTCACTGCAAAACTATTAAGCAGATACTTGCTAAGCACTCCACAATTTCTGTGGATAACGTTGTGGGCTGGGTGGGGATAGAAGCGCTAAGTGTCTGGCGGGATGAGAAACGGCCAATCGTAGGATTTTTGAACAATCTTAGAAAGATTTAACTCTAACTATTGGCATTCAGAATAGTGGATGCCAATAGTTAGAGTTAAATAAATTTTAATTACTTTGATAGCCTTGCGGATTTTTTGACTGCCAGCGCCAAGAGTCTGCGCACATGGTTGCTAAATCACGCGTTGCTGACCAGCCGAGCAAACTTTTAGCTAAGCTCGCATCAGCATAATTAATGGCAATATCGCCGGCTCTACGCGGCATAAATTCATAATCAATCTGCGTGCCGCTCGCTTCACTGAAGGCTTGCACTACTTGCAATACAGAATAGCCGATACCAGTGCCTAAATTAATGGCGCTTACTCCAGGGCTGGATAAGAGATAATTAAGTGCTGCAACATGGCCGTCTGCCAAGTCCATCACATGAATGTAATCACGCACGCCTGTACCATCTAATGTAGGGTAATCATTGCCCCATATACGCAACTTGGAGAGTCTCCCTACTGCAACTTGCGCCACATAGGGCAATAAATTATTAGGAATACCACTAGGGTCTTCGCCAATCAGCCCACTCTCATGTGCGCCTATCGGATTAAAGTAGCGCAATATGCTGATGCGCCAAGTTGGGTCTGAATGCTGCAAATCTCGCAGAATATCTTCAATCATTAATTTAGTGCGTCCGTAAGGATTGGTTGCCCTTAATGGATAGTCTTCTGAAATCGGTACAGATTGAGGATCACCATACACAGTGGCAGATGAGCTGAAAACAATATTTTTAACGTTAACTTCTGCCATCACCTCAAGTAAAGCAACGCTGCCACTGACATTATTATCATAATACATGAGCGGTTTTTCACTCGACTCCCCCACTGCTTTCAAACCTGCGAAGTGAATGACAGCATCAATCTTTTGTTCTGAAAACACTAGTCTTAATGCTGCTTTGTTGCGAATATCAGCCTCAACAAAAATAAAGTCTTGCCCAGAAATTTGTCGTACTCGTTTTACAGACTCGGCCTGGCTATTAGATAAATTATCTAATACTACAATTTGATGACCCGCTGCGAGTAATTGCACACAAGTATGTGAGCCTATATATCCTGCACCACCGACTACTAATATATTCATTGCTTACCTATTGAAATTATTGGATTTAGTGTTGATATTACTTAGTATAAAGAAAAGTGTGACTAATTAACTTAAACCTTAAAACAGCTTGGCTCATAAATTTAGTATTTCACCTAAAAAATTGGCTATATTTTTTAACTCTATTTTTAGTTATGCTCTACGTTAATTTAAATGTGACTCTTATATAAGTCTAAGTCTTTTTGCTACGTTTCCACCTTAGAATCAACAACATTTCAACCTAAAAGTAAGTCTATTCTTTAGGTTGAACTCAAACCATGCAAATGCGCTCCTATTTGGCTAACTACAACCATCTAACTTTAAGTTATTATTCCCCAAAACTATAATATTTAATGTAAAATTTGCCGAATTATTACAAAATAAATCACGTTAACAAGCAAAAAATATCCCTTATAGGGGAACCAAAGCCTGTATATCACAGGCTTTTTTATTGATTAAAATTTATCGACTGACTATTAAAAAGTGCCAATAAATTCAATGATGACTGCAAATAAAGTAGATGTGCTATTAGTAGGAAGTGGCGTAATGAGCGCCACACTTGCTTCGCTATTATCAGAGTTGGATGCATCAATGAGTATGATGATGGTAGAGCGGCTTGCCAATGTTGCTACGGAAAGCACCGACGCTTGGAATAATGCAGGTACTGGCCATGCAGGCTATTGCGAACTGAATTACACACCAATGAATGCCAGTGGCAACATTGATACCACTCGCGCTTTGGCCATCAATGCTTCCTTTGAAGTGTCG
>JBDSHU010000248.1:0-5897 GCA_039918335.1 Methylotenera sp.
GGTCTGCCCGAAGTTAAGCGCGTAGAACGCGGTATTGCTTATTATGTGCAAACTAAGAATGGTCAACCTTTAACCGAAACTGAACGTCAACATTTACTGCCTTTGATTCACGACCGCATGACTGAAACGGTATTTACAAATTTAGACGATGCAGAAAAGCTTTATCACACAGATACACCAGCACCATTAAGCACAGTAGACCTGCTCAAAAATGGCAAAGCAGAATTAGAAAAGGCCAACAGTGAGTTAGGTTTGGCACTTTCTCCAGATGAAGTAGATTATCTTTACGATAATTTCTGCAAAATTGGCCGTAACCCTACTGATGTAGAGTTAATGATGTTTGCCCAAGCTAACTCTGAGCATTGCCGCCATAAAATATTCAATGCGGACTGGATTATTGATGGCGAAGAACAAGCCATGTCCCTGTTCGCCATGATACGCAATACGCACAAGCTGAACCCTGGCAATACAGTGGTGGCTTATTCGGATAACTCTTCTATCGTTTCTGGCTCAAAATCGGGCGAAACTACAAAACGTTTCTACCCGACTACAGATGGAGCGTATAGCTACACAGATGAAGAGATGCACTACCTGATGAAAGTAGAAACGCACAATCATCCAACGGCAATCTCTCCATTTGCCGGTGCTGCTACAGGTGCAGGCGGCGAAATTCGTGATGAGGGCGCAACTGGTAGCGGTTCAAAACCTAAAGCGGGTTTAACAGGATTTTCTGTATCAAACTTAAACATTCCAAATTTTACCCAGCCTTGGGAATTAAACAATTACGGCAAGCCTAGTCGTATTGCTTCGCCATTGCAGATCATGATTGATGGCCCATTAGGTGGCGCTGCTTATAATAACGAATTTGGTCGCCCGAATATTGCAGGCTATTTCCGCACGTTTGAGCTGGAAGCTAATAACGAAGTGCGTGGTTATCACAAACCTATTATGCTGGCTGGCGGTATCGGTAATATTTCTGCACAACACTCTAAAAAGAACCCGATTCCCGCAGGCGCAGCCTTGATTCAACTAGGCGGCCCAGCGATGTTGATCGGTTTGGGTGGCGGTGCTGCATCTAGCATGGATACGGGTAGTAATGTCGAGAATCTGGATTTTGATTCAGTGCAACGCGGTAATCCTGAGCTGGAAAGAAGAGCGCAGGAAGTGATTGATAGATGCTGGCAGTTAGGCAATAAAAATCCGATTCTAAGTATCCATGATGTAGGTGCGGGCGGTATATCCAATGCGTTTCCAGAACTGGTGAATGATGCAGGCGTAGGTGCTGTGTTTCAGCTGCGTGATGTGCATAACGAAGAGCCAGGTATGTCGCCACGAGAATTATGGAGCAATGAGGCGCAAGAGCGTTATGTCATGGCGATTCTGCAGGAAGACTTGCCGCGCTTCAAGGCAATTTGCGAGCGTGAGCGCTGTCCATTCGCAGTGGTTGGTATTGCTACAGAGGAACGTCACTTAACGGTTGCAGACAGTCATTTTGAGAATAAACCTGTCGATATGGATTTGTCCGTATTGTTAGGTAAGCCGCCAAAAATGACGCGTGATGTTAAAACTACGGCGCGCAAATTGAATGCTTTTGATACTAGCAATATTGATCTAAAAGATGCTGCTGCTCGCGTACTCAGGCTACCTGGCGTGGCTGATAAAACATTCCTGATTACCATTGGTGACCGTTCTGTTACTGGCTTGGTAGCACGTGAGCAAATGATTGGCCCATGGCAAGTGCCCGTGGCTGATGTTGCAGTAACGCTGGCTGGTTATGAAACGTATCACGGTGAAGCGTTTGCTATCGGTGAAAAAGCGCCGCTGGCATTAGTGAATGCGCCTGCTTCAGGCCGTATGGCGATTGGGGAGTCAATTACTAATATCGCGGCTTGTCTGATAAATGACTTGAGCGATTTGAAACTCTCTGCCAACTGGATGGCACCCGCAGGCCATGCAGGCGAAGACGCTGCCATGTTTGAAACAGTCAAGGCAGTCGGCATGGAATTGTGCCCACAACTGGGTATTAGCATCCCCGTGGGAAAAGATTCCATGAGTATGAAAACGGTTTGGAAGGATACGGTCGCCAATGGCACCGTTGAAAACAAAGCTGTAACGTCACCAATTTCACTAGTGGTAACAGCTTTTGCTACTACCCCGGATGCGCGTAAGACCCTTACCCCACAATTAAAAACCGGGATAGATTCTAAATTGATTTTGATTGATTTAGGCGCAGGTAAAAACCGCATGGGCGGTTCAAGTTTGGCGCAAGTATATGGTGTGGTCGGTGATACCGCGCCAGACGTAGATGATGCTAACCAGTTAAAACACTTTTTTAACACCATACAACAACTCAATAAAGCCGGAAAAATACACGCTTACCATGACCGTTCTGATGGCGGCTTATTCACGACTTTAGTCGAGATGAGTTTTGCTGGGCATTGTGGTTTACAAGTGGATGTTTCTAACTTGCAAGGCGATATTGCCAGCATCTTATATAACGAAGAACTCGGGGCGGTGATTCAAGTAGCCGCTAAAGACGCAGATAGTATTACAGCGCAGTTCAATGGCTTGGCACATGTGATTGCTGATGTGAATGCAGGCAATCAAATCCAAATCACTCAACATGCTAAAGCGGTATTCAGTGATTCACGTACTAATCTGCATCGCATGTGGTCTGAAACCACTTATCAAATGCAAAAGTTACGGGATAACCCGAAATGTGCACAAGAGGAATATGACAGTATTCTAGATGAGAATAATCCGGGCTTATCTACTCAGCTTACCTATGCGCCTGATGAAAATATTGCCGCGCCTTATATTGCAACTGGCACTCGTCCAAAAATGGCGATACTACGTGAACAGGGCGTGAACGGTCATGTGGAGATGGCGGCTTCTTTTGACCGTGCCGGTTTTGCAACATACGATGTACACATGAGCGACATTATCAGTGGACGCGTTTCACTTAAAGATTTTGCAGGTTTTGTGGCATGTGGCGGATTCTCCTATGGGGATGTCTTAGGTGCTGGTGAAGGCTGGGCAAAATCCATTTTATTTAACTCACGTGCACGTGATGAATTCTCAGCGTTCTTTGAGCGGCAAGATAGTTTTGCACTAGGTGTATGTAACGGGTGCCAAATGATGAGCAATTTGCGTGAGTTGATTCCAGGTGCTGCGCACTGGCCGCATTTTGTGCGTAATCAATCGGAACAATTTGAAGCGAGGCTTGCAATGGTGGAGATTCTAGAGTCGCCATCACTCTTCTTTAATGGTATGGCCGGCAGTAAAATGCCAATCGCTGTCGCACATGGCGAAGGTTATGCGGAATTTTCTCAGAAACACACGGTCAATGAGGTGGTAGCGAAAAAACTGGCAACGATGCGTTTTGTAGATAACGCGTCAACGCCAACTGAAAGTTATCCGTTTAACCCTAACGGTTCGCCACAAGGCATTACTGGATTAACCACTCTGGATGGCCGTTTTAGTATTATGATGCCACATCCTGAGCGGGTGATTCGTAATGTGCAAAATACTTGGCAAACTTGTGGGGAAGACGAGGATAGTGCTTGGATCCGCATGTTCCGCAATGCAAGACGCTATATTGGTTAATTGTTTTTCAATGTACTGTATCAAAAAAATAGTTAAAAATAGAAGTTAAATTTTAATAAATGAGGCAGGAGAAGAATAGTATGAAATTTTTTAAAATGTTGTTGGCTGTAGTGGTTTTGGGCTTTTCAATGAATGCAATGGCTGCGATGCAGTTAACTGATGACCAATCTGTTGAGTTTACCGATGCTATAGGTAAAGGCAACATGAAGATTGTGAAAAGATACATTGAAAGCGGCGTTGATGTAAATGCAACTTACTTCGCATGGTCTCCTATTCAAATGGCGGCGACTAAAGGCCAATTTGAAGCTGTTAAATACTTAACTGAGCACGGTGCGAATTTAGACTACACACACCCAATGACTAAAATGACGGCTTTTCATTTAGCTGCTTACGATGGTTACGATAAAATTGTTAAATATTTAGCCGAAAAAGGTGCAGATGTTAATAAAAAAATGCGTGCCGATGTTGATATTATCCGCGTGGTACGCGATACAGGTAACACTAAAATGGTAGATCTACTCTTATCCTTGGGTGTTAAAGAAGATGGTTGTAAAGAAGAGAAATGCCTGTAATTTGTTGAGTCTTTAAAAGTCTTAATTGACTTTTTAAAGCTAATTTACAACAACCCTACAACTACCTCAGGTTATCGCTTGCAAAAGACGCTCTTTTTTCTGCTGATAATATTCACAATCATTGGGTTTAGTTGCCCAATGATTGTTTCCGCTGAAACAAATTCAGCGTCTGCAAGTACGACAGATCAAGAAACAAAAATTCAAGTAAATCCACACGAAGCAAAAAAACTCCGGCAAGTCCATGTAAGAAGTCTGGCCGCATCTTGCGCGGCATGTCATGGCACTAATGGCAATAGTGTAGGCAAAGCGGCCAACCTTGCGGGCATGGACTCAGCGTATTTTTTAAAGCAAATGCAAGCTTTTAAATCAGGTGAGCGTTCAGCAACGGTGATGAATCGTCATGCTAAAGGTTTAAATATTCAAGAAATTACTGATTTGTCTGAATATTTTTCACTTCAGATACCAAAAGCATCTGTTCAGTTAATTCCTCAAAAGTTATCAGTCAAGCATGCAAATTAACCGTCGCGATTTTGTAAAGTTAACTGGCACTGGCTTAAGTTTAGGCTTAACCAATATGAGCTTGCCGGTTTTTGCAAGAGCGACAAAACCACCAATTGGCAGAGTAGTGATTATCGGCGGCGGCTATGCAGGTAATACGGCCGCAAAATATCTCCGGATGTGGAGTATGGGTGCCATTGAAGTGGTGGTGGTTGAAAGAAATATCCAGTTTGTATCTTGCCCGCTGAGTAATCTGGTGCTGGGAGGAAGTAAAACCATTGATGATTTAACTTTTGGCTATGATGCACTTAAAAAAAATCATGGCATTCAATGGGTACAGGATGAAGTAACAGGCATTGATGTCAGTGCAAAAAAAATCAGTATGCTGCGCGGGGAGCTAAGCTATGATAGATTGATCATCGCGCCGGGGATTGATTTTATTTACGATGAACTACCCATGTTACAAAGTGCCGAGGCGCAACAGAAAATTCCTCATGCTTGGAAAGCAGGTTGGCAAACCGTTAATCTCCGAAAACAATTGGAAGCGATGCCCGACGGCGGCCTTTTTGTGATGAATGTGCCAAAAGCACCTTACCGCTGCCCACCTGGACCGTATGAGCGTGCAGCACAAGTGGCATATTACTTGGCAAAAAACAAAGCAAAGTCCAAAGTCATCGTGTTGGATGCAAATGCTGAAATCGTCTCTAAAAAAGGGCTTTTCACTAAAGTCTTTAATGAAATGTATGCTGGAATCATTGATTACCGGCCGAATAATACCTTGGTAGATGTCGATGTGACAACCAAAACAGTGAAAACTGAGTTTGATACAGTGAAAGCTGACGTGCTAAACATTATACCGCCCCAGCGTGCAGGTAAGCCGGTACAAACGGTTAAATTGAACAATCAACGGGTGAGCCTTAGCAATATAGACAAGCGCTGGTGTGAAGTTGACTTTTTAACCTATGAGTCTAAATTAGCATCTAATGTCCATGTGATTGGAGATGCAATTTCAGCGGCGTTACCAAAATCTGCACATATGGCTAGCAACCAAGCCAAAATCTGTGCCAATGCAATTGTCCAACTCATGGCTGGCCTTGCGCCAGATCCAGCGCCAGTATTTGCAAATACCTGTTATAGCTACGTGACAGATAAATCTGCAATGCACGTTGCCAATGTTTATCGATATGATGACATTAAGAAAATCATGGTATCTGCTGAAGG
>JBDSHU010000249.1:0-3362 GCA_039918335.1 Methylotenera sp.
AAACGCCTCTAGCATTTGTTTAAGATTTAAAAGACGCGGCTGACCATCCAGCAAAGCCACCATGTTCATACCAAACGTGTCTTGCAACTGCGTTTGTTTATATAGATTGTTTAGCACTACCTCTGCAATTTCGCCGCGTTTCAGCTCGATTACAACGCGCATGCCTGATTTATCAGACTCATCACGTAAGTCAGAAATACCTTCGATTTTTTTCTCGTTGACTAGCTCTGCGATTTTTTCAACGAAGGTTTTTTTATTTACTTGGTATGGTAATTCATCAACAATCAAAGCTTGACGTCCACCACGCTCTAAATCTTCTACATGGGTGCGTCCACGCATCACCACACGGCCACGACCAGTACGATAACCTTCTTTAACGCCAACAGTGCCATAAATAATACCTGCAGTAGGAAAATCTGGTGCAGGGACTAATTCAATCAGTTCTTCAATGCCAGTTTCAGGGTCTTTAAGCAATGCAAAACATGCATCCAGTACCTCGTTAATATTATGTGGCGGAATATTAGTCGCCATACCAACGGCAATACCTGAACTACCATTAATAAGTAGATTCGGGATGCGTGCTGGCATGATGAGCGGCTCATGCTCGCTTCCATCATAGTTAGGTCCAAAATCAACGGTTTCTTTGTCAATATCAGCTAATAACTCATGCGCAATTTTCGACATACGGATTTCGGTATATCGCATCGCGGCCGCATTGTCACCATCCACTGAACCGAAGTTACCTTGTCCATCGACCAACATGTAACGCAAACTAAAATCTTGCGCCATACGAACAATCGTATCGTAAACGGCAGTATCACCATGCGGATGATATTTACCAATAACATCGCCGACGATACGTGCAGATTTCTTATAAGGCTTGTTGTAATCATTGCTAAGTTCATGCATCGCGAACAGAACGCGGCGATGCACAGGCTTTAAACCATCACGCACATCAGGCAATGCACGGCCCACGATTACACTCATGGCGTAATCTAGATACGATCTACGCATCTCATCTTCTAAGCTGATTGGTAGGGTTTCTTTGGCGAATTGATCAGGGTTTTGACTCATGTGTAGACAGACTTATAATAGTTTTTATGTGTTGCAAATTTTAACATGATTAGCATGCAAATTAGTAGTTTTAAGCTTGATTTCCAAGTTCAAGCTATGCCTTTGAATACTAGCTAATGCCTAGCAGAAATACTTGAGTCGTTACTTTTATTTAGCTAGATAAGCTAAGTCAGCTTTAAGGTCCTCAATGTGTTCTAAACCAACGGCAATTCTAATTAGACCATCATTAATTCCAGCAGCAGCGCGCACTTCAGCTGACACTCTACTGTGCGTAGTGGTCGCAGGATGTGTAATAGTACTTTTGGCATCACCCAAATTCGCTGTGATAGAAATCATCTGTGTTGCATCAATCAACGCCCAGGCTGCCTCTTGTTGGGTTTGACCAACTTTTGGCTTCACTTCAAAACTTACAATCCCACCGCCATTGCTTTGCTGACGCATCGCGAGCGCATGTTGCGGATGAGACTTTAAGCCAGGGTAATGTACACGAGCGACTTGCGGCTGCGCTTCTAGCCAGATTGCGAGTGCCAATGCATTTTTAGCATGCGCATCCATGCGCACAAAGAGTGTTTCCAAACCTTTCAAAAATACCCAGGCATTAAATGCACTCATCGTGACACCGGCTGTACGTAAAAAGCCATAAACAGGCTCCATCAAAGCCTTAGTGCCCAGTACTGCGCCACCTAGGCACCTACCTTGCCCATCGATATATTTAGTAGCGGAATGAATAATAATATCCGCACCCAGTTCCAACGGTTTTTGAATGGCTGGTGTGCAGAAACAATTATCCACTGCCAAATATGCACCGGCTTTATGTGCGATGTCAGCTAGCACTTTAATATCACATATTTCAGTGAGCGGGTTGGAAGGCGTTTCTACAAAAAATAATTTAGTTTTTGGTGTAACTGCTGCTTGCCATTCATCAGGATTGGTCAGCGATACAAACGTTACTTCCAACCCCCAGCGCTTTAAGATATTGCTAAACAATTGCACGCTGGTACCAAAAATACTACGTGACGCTACCACATGGTCGCCTGCACTGCATAAACCCATCACACACGCTAAAATTGCCGACATGCCACTTGAAGTTGCCACACACTGTTCTGCACCTTCCAAGGCTGCCAGTTTATTTTGAAACATGGTGACAGTAGGGTTAGTGAAGCGCGAATAAATATTACCTGGCTCGGTTCCGCCAAATCGAGCCGCCGCTTGTGCAGCATTTTTAAACCTAAAACTGGAGTTCAGGAATAGCGCTTCTGAATTTTCACCAAACTCAGTGACCTCGCTACCCGCGCGTACGCTGAGTGTTTCAGGATGATATATTTGTTTGTCTGACAGATCTTTATTCATAGCAACTCTTTTATCCATAACATTCACAAAATGTGGGCCATAAAAAACCCGCTCAAGCAATATGCCAAAACGGGTTCTTTGTTAACTCGCTTTAGCAGTATTTATAATGCGCTCGCAAGCTGAGTAAGACCTTATTTAGTTTAAGTCACTCAAATCAGCGCAATTTCATACTAGCCTTTACAATTCCATTAGTCAAGAAACTAGTAGTCGCAGAAACAAGTCGTTAAGCTTCAACCACTTCATCTTCTTCATTGGCATTGATTAAATTCAAATCCATTTGCGTACTTGAATTTGCTGGCTTTTGCTTACTATTTAGATCACCGCGCGCCGTTTCGATGCGAGACAAATAAGCTGCATCAATATCGCCCGTGACATATTTACCGTCAAAACATGAACAATCAAAATCATTGATTTTAGGATTACTTAATTTAACATCCCTCACCAATTCATCTAAATCTTGATAGATCAGCGCATCAGCACCGATTTCCTTGCAAATCTCTTCATCAGTACGGCCTGTTGCCAACAATTCATCGCGGCTTGGCATATCAATACCGTAGACATTAGGAAAGCGTACTGGTGGTGCAGCAGAAGCAAAATACACTTTATTAGCGCCTGCATCGCGCGCCATTTGTACAATTTGTTGCGAAGTAGTACCACGAACGATGGAGTCATCGACTAATAATACGTTTTTACCTTTAAACTCTATGCCAATAGGATTTAACTTTTGACGTACAGATTTTTTACGAAGCGCTTGGCCTGGCATAATAAAAGTACGGCCAATATAGCGATTTTTAATGAAACCTTCACGGTAATCCAAACCCAAGGTAATACCGAGTTGCAAAGCACTAGGACGGCTCGTGTCAGGAATTGGAATCACCACATCAATGTGTTTATCAGACCATTCACGTTTAATTTTTTTGGCAAGACTAGCACCCATG
>JBDSHU010000250.1:0-7113 GCA_039918335.1 Methylotenera sp.
CATTAGCACCTATTTTAATCTTAGCGATTGCAATTGCCGGATATTTTTTTGGTGCTGAGGCTGCACAAGGTCAAATCATTCATCAGATACAAAGTCTAGTGGGCCGCAATGGCGCGCAGGTTATACAGGCGCTACTTGTGGCAGCAAGTGACCCCGGTAGTGGATTAATGGCAACCATCGTAGCAATCGTACTGTTGTTTATAGGCGCTACTAGTGTATTTGCAGAACTAAAAGGTAGTTTAGACGAGATGTGGGGCGTCCAAAAATCCGAGTTATCACCCATTGGTGTACTGCTTAAAACACGCTTGCTATCGTTTGGGTTAGTGCTGGTGTTGGCTTTTTTACTACTCATTTCTCTCGTTGTAAGCGCGTTGTTAAGCTTACTTCAACACTATGTTGGAGGTGTTTGGAGCAGTTCGGCGGTGCTATTTGCTGAGCTATCTTGGCTGATTTCGTTTGGCGTGATTGCTAGCCTGTTTGCCATCATCTATAAAATGTTACCCGATGCGCCTTTATCTTGGCACGATGTCGCTATTGGTTCGATTTTTACCGCAAGTTTGTTCATGCTAGGCAAATATCTGATCGGTTTATATCTGGGCAATAGCGCTGTCGCATCCAGCTTTGGTGCTGCTGGCTCATTGATTGCACTATTGCTGTGGGTCTATTATTCGGCGCAAATATTCTTTTTAGGCGCTGAGTTTACCCGCCAATATGCGCTTTGCTTCGGCAGTTTGCAGCAATACAAAAAACAGCAAGTGGAACTCGACAAAATCATCGCAAAGCCACTTGCACAAACCAAGTCAAAATTAACGACTAAGTGAACAGTGACTATTCTTTAAATACAGCGGTTTAAGTACAATCTTCCTAATCGCCCAGCAATTCTGCAATAGGCTGAAATTGTTCAATATGCTCACAAATCACTTTAAAGATAACGATGATAGGGATGCCGAGCAACATACCCCACAAGCCCCATAACCAAGCAAAGAATAACAGTGAGATAAAGACGGCAGCCGCGTTCATTTTAGCAATCCGGCCTGTCATCCAGGTAGTCACAAAAATTCCTATGATGGTGGCAATTAACATCGAGATACCAGCCACTGAAAAGGCAATTAATAAGGAGTCAAATTGCATGTAAGCTGCCATGCCAGTAGCGGCGGCAGTGATGACTGGGCCAAAATAGGGCACTAAATGCATAAAGCCTGCCGCGACTGACCAAGCACCTGCATTTTCCAGGCCTATCATACGAAGTGCGACCCACATTAACAGGCCAACCATGACGTTAGTCACGAGTAACATGAACATGTAACGCTGAACTGAATGGTTGATGTCATCTAGAATATTCACCGTGATTTTTTTACGTGTGAGAGATGGACCTGTGAGTTGCACCATTTTTCGTCTGAAAGTATTGCCAGATAACAGTAAAAAGTAAGCAAGAAATATCATGGTGATTGCTTCGCCAATAAAGCCGAAAAAACCTAATGACCCACGCCATAAAAAATCAGCCATTTTGAATTTTCGCTCATCGATTACCACATGCATGGTCGATTTTTTGCGTGATGTGTTACCCAAAACATTAGCGTTATCGACTGCACTTGTCGCGGTTTCTACTTTGTTTGCAGCAATCTGTACTTTTTGAAGACTGGTGAGCGGGTCGCCACGCTTGGTCTCAAGGCTAGAGGTAAGTTTAGTTGCAGCTTCAGGGAGTTTTGTAATAATTGATCGCACTTGTCCACGCAGTGCGTAACCAGAGAAAGCAAGCCCACAGATCACGACCAGAATTACCACAGTAGCGCCAATCCATCGGGGGATCTTAATGCGTTCTAACCCTATGACGATTGGGTTTAAGGTATGAGAAAGCAGAATGCCAAGTAACATGGTAATAATGAAACTTTGTGCCCAGTCTAAAGCAAAGACAATGGCGATGACCATAATCACCACCAATGCTACATTCTTCACCTGTATTGGATCGTTAAGGGTAGGTAAAATAGAAGTGGCTAAGGGCTTATTAGGATCAAGATCATCTTTAGATTCAGTATTCATGGCATGCTTTCCGTGCAGTCTGTTTGGCGAATAATACTTAATATCCGCACTAGATAATATAGGGTTTGGTTATTGTGTGCTACAAACAAAAAAATCCCTCAAAATACGAGGGAAAAGGCCAATGCTAAAGGGGTTAGCACGGGGGAGATTATCTTAACTAGCCAGTCGTTATTAATCGATATCTGCGTACTCAACATCGTAATAATTATGAATGGCACTTGCCCATTGTTCATCTGCCATATTCGGCCAATGGTCGGTATTAAATCCTGGTGCATTTTCTAGTTTTTCTTTGTCAATGTTCATCACAAATCGTTTATTCACGGTATCTAAAACTAATGCTTTCCAAGGGACGGCAAATAGTTTCTCACCCAAGCTTAAAATGCCACCGTAAGACAATACGGCATAGCAGACTTTGCCACTATAGGTGTTCAACATTATTTCTTTGATGTCACCGAGTTTATCGTTCTTATGGTTATACACATCATTACCTATGAGTGTATTTGCGCCCATCAATCTCGGGCCTGGTCCATCATCATCGTCATCATTGTTACGGTACATACCGTAAGTATCGCGATCTTCATAACTCATCATTAATACCTCCTGATAATAAGCCTATGTAATTAAGCTTATTTTATTGCTGAAATTATTTGCCTAGCTATAAGGCTTACTCATATATTGCACTTACTATTTACTGAGTTCTGTGTGTTACCCAACATTAAACTGATATAAATTTTGTCGTTAAATACTGAATCTCAGTAAGATATATTTAGGTTTTAATAAATGCTAGCAAGTCAGTATTAAGTTGATCTTTATGTGTATCTGCAATGCCATGTGGAGCGCCTTTGTAAATTTTGAGCGTCATATTTTTTACTAACTTTGCTGACATGAGTGCTGATGCGCCGATAGGCACAATCTGATCATCATCACCATGCACAATTAAAGTGGGCATATCAAATTTTTTCAAATCCTCGGTAAAATCAGTCTCTGAAAATGCCTTAATACAATCGAATGTATTTTTGTGACCCGCTAACATACCTTGGCGCCAAAACGAGTCCATCATGCCTTTTGAGACTTTAGCGCCAGCTCTGTTTGCACCAAAAAATGGGCCACTGGCGAGATTTTGATAAAATTGTGACCGATCAGCTAAGGAGCCATCGCGTATCTTGTCAAATTCTGCGAGTGGCAAGCCTGTAGGGTTAGCAGCAGTTTTTAACATGAGCGGCGGCACGGCGGCAATTAAAGCGGCCTTATCTATACGTTTTGTGCCGTGGCGACCTATATAGCGCGCAACTTCACCGCCGCCTGCCGAAAAGCCTACCAATACCACATCTTTTAAATCTAAGGTTTCGATAAGTGTCGACAAATCATCTGCATACGTGTTCATATCATTGCCAGCCCAGGTCTGGCTTGAACGCCCGTGACCACGGCGGTCGTGGGCAATACAGCGATAACCGTGTGACGCTAGGAATAACATCTGTGCTTCCCAGCTATCTGAGCTTAGGGGCCAGCCGTGGCTGAATATGACAGGTTGGCCCATGCCCCAGTCTTTGTAATAAATTTGTGTGCCGTCTTTGGTAGTAATGATGCTCATGACTAAACTCCTTTAGTTACTCTTTAGCTGGCAGAAGTGTCAACTTCTTAATGTTTGTTAAACCTAATTACTGTTATTACTATGATTTTTTGCTTAAATTGAGGCTGAAGCATAGTTAGCCACATTCACTTTAAAATGTCTGGACCAAGGGGTACTTTCAGTTTTAAGCATGGAGGTGAGTTGGTCTGCCATAATTGGCTGGCTAAAAAAGTAACCTTGACCCTCTTCGCAATTTAGCTCTTTTAAATAAGTGAGTTGCATTTTATTTTCCACACCTTCAGCGACTACACTTAATTTAAGGTTGTTGCCCATGCCAATAATGGCACTGACGATAATGCCATTGTCACTGGAGCCAATATCCTGCACAAACGATTGATCAATTTTGAGTATATCAATTGGAAACTGTTTCAGATAACTCAAGCTTGAATAACCTGTTCCAAAGTCATCCATGGCCAGCAGCACGCCCATATTTTTTAGTTCATTGAGGATTGCTACACTAGACGCAGCATCGCTCATCAACACGCTTTCAGTAATTTCCAGCTGCAAGCAATGAGGCGTTATCTCAGCCTTATTCAAAATGGCGCGCACGCCATCTACAAAGTTATTTTGACGAAACTCTAGCGCGGAAATATTCACAGCAATCGACATAGTGGGTAATCCCACGTCTTTCCATTGTTTTATTTGCATGCAAGCTTCACGTAATACCCAATTGCCTATGGGTATAATTAATCCGCAATCTTCCGCAATAGAGATAAACCGTTCCGGAAGCACAATTCCCCACTCTGGGTGATCCCAACGTAATAACGCTTCAAGTCCAGTAATTTTGCCCGTGATGAGGTTAATTTTAGGCTGATAAAGTAAAACAAACTCTTCTTTTTCAAGTGCAAGCCGCAGATGTACTTCAATGAATTGACGTTCTACGGCATACATATTCATCTCAGCGCTAAAAAATTGATAGTTATTGCGGCCATTTTCTTTTGCGTGATACATGGCAGTGTCTGCATTTTTGACCAATGTATCTGCATCCTCACCGTCTTCAGGATAAATACTAATACCGATGCTAGGGGTGATATGCAGTTCAGATTTCGCTATGGTATGTGGCACGGATAACTCGGCAATTATTTTGTCTGCAACCGAAGCGATATTTTGACCATGCTGGCTTTCTGCTATCAAAATCACGAATTCATCACCGCCTTGTCGGCTAACGGTATCTGAGCTTCGCACGCAGTGGATGAGTCGCTGTGTTACCGACTGTAATAACTTATCTCCAGTTGCATGGCCCAGTGAGTCGTTAATATGCTTAAAGTTATCTAAATCAAGGAAAAGTACAGCAAGCTGTGTTCCACGACGTTGTGCTAATGTAATCGCTTGCGTGATGCGGTCATTCAATAACACGCGATTAGGCAAGTCAGTTAAAAAGTCGTGTTGTGCCAAATGAGCCATTTTTTTAGTCATTGCATGCGCTGCGCTTACGTCATGAAATACAATCACTACACCAGTTAATTTTCCATCCCAGTCATGGATTGGCGAGATTGAGTCCTCAATAGGTACTTCAGCCCCATCCCGCCTAATTAGTAAAGTACCGGCTTTCAATTCCATCGCTTCGTCTGTGTGGAGCACTAAATGTACTGGATTTTGTTCAGGCGGTTTACGGGTAGTGCCATCGACAATATTAAAAACATCGATTATCGGGTGTCCACGCGCTTCTTCACGTGACCACCCAGTCATAATCTCTGCCGCAATATTCAAATAATCTATATTGCCTTGTATGTCGGTGCAGATGACGGCATCGCTAATGGAATTAAGCGCGATTTCAGCACGGGCTTTTTCTTTATAAAGGTTTTCTTCAGCGGCCTTACGCTTAATAATACTTTGCAAGGTTTGCGGTACTAAGCTGCTGACAAATTGCCCTTTAGCGAGGTGTGCTTGTGCGCCTCGCTTTGTGGCTTCTAATGCTAATTTTTCATCATCAACTTCATTCAATGTAATGATGGGCGTATGTGGGGCGATGGCTATTAATTGGTCGAATGTTTCAATGCCATTACCATCTGGCAATAACAAATCGACAATAACGGCATCAATACCGCCTTTATGCAGTCGTTCAATTCCAGCTGAAAGCTGCGTATGCCACTCTAATTCAAATGTGCAGTCTACTGATGTTTTACTCAGTACAATCTCAAGTGCTTTTGCTTCGGCGGGATCATCTGTAAGTAAAAGTATTTTATTGTGCATGTGTTTGTCTCTTAGACTGAATATTGCAATTTAATTAATAGTATTCACATACTTAATTTATTGATTATGTTCAGGGCATTTGAATGGTTATGTCTATTATTGTGATTGGTGTTAGCCAGTCTGTGCACTAACGAACATACGAGAAAAAATCATGATTTTTGTAGGTTAAAGCCGCTAATTTTTACGAAGTTTGTGTGATAGATGGGGAAATGCAATGCAGGGCATCAAGCCTATTGCCTGCATCAAGTGCGTTAGATAGGTATAGCAATAAATCTGGAGAAAAGTAAGTGTTAGCGCTGTATTAAATTGGTTTAAACTTTAACGCGCAATCGCATGGAACGAGGGAAGTAAGCGGTCATATTCTACTTTAACCACGTGATAACATTCACAGACTCGACGTTCTAATTTAGGTCGGTCTAAAATTTTAATATGACCACGGCTGTAATCAATTAACCCCGCACGTTGTAATTTACCTGCCGCCTCGGTGACACCCTCGCGGCGCACGCCCAGCATATTAGCGATTAATTCCTGCGTCATAATCAATTCATTGCCGGATAAACGATCCAGGCTTAATAATAGCCAACGACACAGCTGTTGTTCAACGGAATGATGTCGATTGCATACCGCTGTTTGCGACATTTGGGTAATCAGGGCTTGCGTATAACGTAGTAAAAGTCTCAATACTGGTCCGGCACGATTAAATTCGTTTTTTATTATGTGTGCTTTAATCCGATAACCATAGCCGTCACTTTGTACGACAACGCGGCTAGGTGTGGTGTCACCACCCATGAAAATCGATACACCTAGTATGCCTTCATTGCCAACCACTGCAATTTCGGCTGAGGAACCATTTTCCGTGACATATAGTAGCGATACGATGCAAGTGGTAGGGAAATACACATGCTTTAAATGCTCGCCCGACTCATAAATGACTTTACCGAGTGGCATATGAACCAACTCAAGTTCTGGAAATAGGCGGTCATATTCTGCATTCAGCAGAGCGTCCAAAAGGTGATTTTGTCGAGGATTATGTAAATCAGACATCTGCGCACCTATTATTGTTAATACTTGTAATAATAAACCTAAGTTTAAATTGTTACATTAATTAAATGTAATGCAACACATACTTGCTAGTGTGTGCAACAACGAACTTAATACATATTTAATCTTATACATATTTATGCT
Source organism: Methylotenera sp. (assembly GCA_039918335.1). Classification (GTDB taxonomy): domain Bacteria; phylum Pseudomonadota; class Gammaproteobacteria; order Burkholderiales; family Methylophilaceae; genus Methylotenera. The sequence continues at coordinate 7,049 of JBDSHU010000250.1, forward strand.
GTTAGAGTCCAAATTAGAGTCTAAGTGCGGCATCGCACAGACGTCATTTTACTTTGTGAATAAGT
>JBDSHU010000251.1:0-8723 GCA_039918335.1 Methylotenera sp.
TTTGCTGCGTGTGCGTGACCTTGTGAGCCGTAACCAACGATGGTTACTTTTTTGCCCTTGATTAAACTAAGGTCTGCGTCTTTATCGTAATAAACTTTCATTTCTTTCCTCGCCTTTTCATGCAAATGCTAATTAAATTATTGAGATTTTCTGATTTAAAAAAACAGATATAAATTTGATACTTAAACTTTTAATGCTTAGATTTTTAATACTTATACTTTAAGTATTCTGTCGCCACGGCCTATGCCAGAAGCGCCTGTACGTACTGTTTCTAATATAGCTGCTTTATCTAAACTTTCGATAAATGCATCTAGTTTGGTGCCAGAGCCGGTAAGCTCGATAGTAAAACTGCCGTCGGCCACATCGATAATACGGCCGCGGAATATGTCGCACATGCGTTTCATTTCTTCACGAAATGCACCAGTGGCTTTGACTTTGACCAACATCAATTCACGCTCTATGAATTTTCCGTCATTCAAATCCAGCACCTTAACGACATCAATCAACTTGTTTAATTGTTTGATAATTTGTTCAATCACTTGATCAGAGCCCGAGGTCACAATGGTCATGCGTGATAAAGTCGGATCTTCAGTTGGCGCTACAGTGAGTGATTCAATGTTGTACGCACGCGCTGAAAACAAGCCAGCTACACGTGATAGTGCACCAGCTTCATTTTCCATAAGTAAGGAGATAATATGTTTCATATTAATCTTCCTCCTCTCTTGCGACATGATCGTTGGCTAAAATCATTTCAGATAAGCCTTTGCCGTTTGCAATCATCGGGAATACGTTTTCTTCTTGATCAGTAATAAAATCCATAAACACAAATTTATCTTTTTTCGCAAACGCTTCTTTTAAAGCACCTTCAACGTCAGCTGGGTTGGTGATTTTCATGCCTACATGGCCATAAGATTCAGCCAGCTTAACGAAATCAGGCAAGCTATCCATATAAGATTCTGAATAACGGTTTTCGTAGAAAAACTCCTGCCACTGACGCACCATGCCTAAGTAACGGTTATTCAACAAAATGACCTTAATCGGCAAGCCGTATTGCGCACAGGTTGAAAGTTCTTGAATATTCATTTGAATACTGCCTTCACCGGTTACACAGGCTACTTGCGCATGTTTGTCGGCAAATTGGCAACCCATCGCGTATGGCAAGCCGACGCCCATGGTACCCAAGCCGCCTGAGTTAATCCAACGGCGCGGTTTGTCGAATTTGTAATATTGTGCAGCCCACATTTGGTGTTGACCCACGTCAGACGTCACATAAGCATCGCCTTTGGTCACTTCCCACAATTTCTCAATGACATATTGTGGTTTGATAACTGTAGTGGAGTTTTGATACACCATAGATTTAACATTACGCCACTCGTCAATTTGCTTCCACCAATTGCTGATATTGCTTTGTTTTTTCTCAGTCGCAAATGTATCGCCTGCTAAAATCTCATTCATCTCACGCAAAACAGACTGTACATGACCAACAATGGGCACATCCACTTTTACGCGTTTTGAGATAGAGGATGGATCCACATCAATATGAATAATGGTGCGTTGCTGACTTAAGAAATGCTGAGGATTGCCAATCACGCGATCATCAAAACGTGCGCCTACCGCAATCAATACATCGCAATTCTGCATCGCCATATTGGCTTCATAAGTACCGTGCATGCCTAACATGCCCAAGAACTGTTTGTCAGTAGCGGGGTAGCCGCCCAAGCCCATAAGCGTGTTAGTCACAGGATAATTTAAGCTACGTGCGAGTTTAATTAACTCTTCGGCACCGTCGCCCAGCACTAAACCACCACCCGTATAAATCATCGGCCGTTTGGCTTCTAGCAACAACTTCACTGCTTTTTTTATCTGCCCGCTATGACCTTTAAGTACCGGGTTGTATGAACGCATTTCTACCGTTTTTGGGTAGAAATATTCGGCAAAGTGCGCGGTAATGTCTTTTGGGATATCCACCACCACAGGGCCTGGACGACCAGTCGCTGCAATATAAAAAGCTTTTTTCATGGTGGCAGCGATGTCTTTAACATCTTTCACCAGGAAGTTATGTTTTACGCATGGGCGTGTAATACCCACCATGTCTACTTCTTGAAAGGCATCCATGCCAATTGCTGGAACTGGCACTTGGCCGCTGATTACAACGAGTGGAATAGAGTCCATGTATGCAGTAGCAATACCTGTAATAGCATTGGTAGCACCTGGGCCTGATGTCACTAGTGCCACCCCCACTTCACCTGTAGCACGAGCAAAGGCATCAGCCGCATGCACAGCGGCTTGCTCATGGCGCACCAGTATGTGCTTAAAGCCATTTTGCTTATAAATCTCATCGTAAATGTGCAGCACAGCGCCACCAGGATAGCCAAAAACGAATTTAACTTTTTCCTCGTTAATACAGCGAATAAGGATTTCTGCGCCAGTGATATTGGGGTTTGTCATAAATATTTATTAGTATGTAGTGCTCAAATGCTATTAAGTAGCATTCATTTGAGCTAATTATTTCCAACCCTAAACATTAACGTGTTAGGCGGTTTTGGTCAAGTTTTCAATTGCTTGAGCGATAGACATGAAGCAATAACTTACTGTTTAACAGTATTATATGAAATTGCTAGATTGAGATAACTTAACGTTTTTGGCGTTTAGGTTTGATGTAGTTCTATTCAGGCTCAAGTGGAGGTGCCACTTTTAATAGCTCTTCGATAGTAGTTAAACCAGCCGCCACTTTTTCTGCCCCATTAATAATCAATGGCTGCATGCCTTCTTGTTGTGCTAATTTGGTTAATTTGGCTAAGTCCGTTTCTGGCGTGATCAGTTTTCTTAAAGCAGGTGTCATGGTGAGCATTTCATAAATACCGCTACGCCCCCTAAAACCAGTTTTTCGGCATTCCAAGCAACCAACAGGCTTGTAAATATGAGCCGGCTTCGGGATGTTAAATGTGCCGACTAGGGCATCCCATTTGCTTTGCTCAATGGGCTCAGGTTCTTTGCAGCTTACACATAAGGTGCGCACTAAACGCTGTGCCATGATGCCTAATACAGTTGAATGAATGAGGTAAGAGGGAACACCTAAATCTAATAGCCGCGTGACGGCAGATGGAGAGTCGTTAGTGTGCAAGGTAGAGAGTACCAAATGACCTGTAAGTGCGGCTTGAATCGCCATATCCGCTGTGGCTAAATCACGAATCTCACCCACCATAATAATGTCAGGGTCTTGTCGCATGAGCGTACGAATGCCATCTGCAAAGTCTAGCCCGATATTTGATTGTACCTGCATCTGGTTGAATAGCGGTTCAACCATTTCGATTGGTTCTTCTACCGTACATACGTTGACTTCAGGCGTTGCCAGTAAACGTAAGGTTGCATAAAGCGTGGTGGTTTTGCCTGAACCTGTTGGACCCGTGACTAAAATAATGCCATTGGGCGCTTTGGTCCAAGCTTCCCATGTATCGGATTGTGCTTTTGCAAAACCTAAGGCTAAAAAGTCTTTGGCTGAAACATCGGGTGCAAAAATCCGCATCACCAATTTTTCGCCAAATGCGGTAGGCATGGTAGATAAACGCAATTCAATTTCCGCGCCTTCTGCCGTTAAGGTTTTGATACGCCCATCTTGCGGGCGGCGTTTTTCTACCATATCCATACGGCCTAACAGCTTAATGCGGCTGGTAATGGCATTCATGATATTAGATGGCAGTTGATACACTTGATGCAATACACCATCAATTCTAAAACGCATCATGCCCATGTTACGACGCGGTTCAAGGTGAATGTCGCTGGCGCGCTGTTCAAACGCATATTTGAACAGCCAATCTACAATATTCACTACATGCTGTTCGTTGGCATCTAAGTTTTTATCTTTACCAAGTTCAACCAATTGCTCAAAGTTTTGTACGCCAACAATTTGCCCTGCTTTAGCTAAATTCGCCGCATTCATAGAACTGGCCAAGCTGTACATCTCTGGTAAATAGCGGCTAACCTCTAGTGGATTTGCCATGACCAATTTGATCTTCATCTTGAGTACACGCTCAAGGTCGACAATCCAGTCTGTGCTAAAAGGTTCAGTGGTGGCGATGGTAGCTTCGCCGTTTATAGCCGAAATTGGCATAATCTTTAAACGTTCAGCATAGCCTTTAGAGATAATTTGCGCGGCAGAACCAAAGTCTAGTTTGAGCGGATCAATGTGGTAATAATCTATCCCAGCGCGTTCTGCCAACCATGAAGAAAGATTTTCAACCGTAATGGCTTTATGAGGTGGCCTGAGGCTTTTCCATTTTTGCTCGCCAATCACCACTAGTGGGTGCAATTTAGAGCTGTCGAGCTTACGGTCTTTGTAGAGCTGTTCGGCTTGTGCTTTATCCAGCATGCCATCGTTTACTAACATACGTAGCACGTCGCCTAGCGTTAGGAGGCCATTGGGTTTGATTATCGGTTTACTCATTGATTTAGATCTCTATTTTATGAGTTGAATAGTGGTAACTACTCAACTCTCAAAGCGATAGCTTAACACGCATAGACAAATCAATCGCCTGCACGTTCTTTGTAAGTGAGCCAATAGAAATTCGGTCAACACCAGTCATTGCAATGTCGCGCACGTTTTCCAAGGTAATGCCGCCAGAGGCCTCTAAAATTGCACTTTTGCTGGCATGCTTATTTAATAGCACTGCTTCACTAAGCAAGGTAGTGCTGAAATTATCCAATAAAATATTGGTAGCGCCTGCGTCTAAAGCTTCCTTTAACTGGCTTAAATTCTCTACTTCAATTTGTATACTTTTATCCGGGGCTATTTCATTCTTCAGTGAAAATGCTTTTTGCATCACCGCCGCAATGCTTCCTGCGGCAGCGATATGATTTTCTTTGATTAATATGCCATCATATAAAGCTAACCGTTGATTATGACCGCCGCCCACGGTGACTGCATATTTTTGCGCTAACCTTAAATTAGGAATCGTTTTACGCGTATCGAAAATTTGACTATGTGTGCCTGCAATCGCATCGACATATTTACGTGTTTCAGTAGCGGTAGCAGAAAGCGTTTGTAAAAAATTGAGCGCACAGCGTTCAGCAGTGAGAAGCGCGCGTGCTAACCCTTTAATTTCACATAATATTTGATTTTCTACTACGTGTTCACCTTCGCTAACAAACCATAATATTTCTACATCAGCGTTAACTTGTTTAAAGCTGGCGTTTACCCAGTCGATACCACAAATAACAGCGGCCTCGCGCGCTATAATTTTAGCGCTTACAATCTGCAAAGCAGGGACTAGCTGTGCTGTGAGATCGCCAGAGCCAATATCTTCATTGAGCGCGGCTTGTACTTGATTATGTACCAGCAAATTAAACGCAGATGAACCTGCTGGATAGTATTGATTAAAAAGCTTCATAGTTGTTAAGGCGTAAATGTAGTTTCAATTATAATGCTATTAACTTTTAAATCATTAGTAAAAATTAAGCTAACCAATTTATGAAACTTTTATATACCATCAATAGTCCTTACGCTCGTAAAGTACGCATCGTGGCGGCTGAAAAACATATTGAAATTGTTTTACAAGAAGTCGTGCTAGGTGCGCCAGATAGCGTTGTAAAGCAATATAACCCACTAGGCAAAGTGCCAGTATTGGTATTGGATGACGATGATAGTTTGTATGATTCACGCGTGATTGTAGAATATTTAGACAATCGCACACCCTTAGCACATTTAATACCGCAAGATGTAAGCTCAAAAGTTAAAGTACGTCGCTGGGAGGCGTTAGCAGATGGTGTCTGCGATGCAACAGTGGCTGTAGTGGTAGAAAAACGTAAACCTGCCGACACACAGAGCGAAGCCTTTATTGCTAAACAGATGGATAAAGTAACGCTCGGTTTACAAACGCTCAATGATGATTTGGATAAAAATAAATGGTGCGTGAATAATACATTTAGTTTGGCCGATGTTGCGGTTGGCTGTATGTTGGGTTATGTGAATTTACGCTTTAACGACATGGTGAATTTAGCAACTGAATACCCAAACTTGGATCGCCTAAATGACACTTTACTCAAACGTCAGTCGTTTAAAGATAGTTTGCCTGTGCCATAAATTGACCTCTCAGATGCGTTAATTGCTTAATTTAACTCATCTATCTGGCTAAAAATAATATTGGGAGTCTCATCTAAAATACTCGAAAGTTGAGTTTTTTTACGCATGGATTGTCTGTCGTTTAAGCGCTTTTGAGCGGCGGCAGGAAAATCTGTAAACTGAATGAGATTGCGATCAATGAGAATGGAAATCAAATCTTCCAATACACGCGCGAGTTGAATGTCACTCTCACGAAATGGTGCCTTCTCAGCCAGTGAGTTTTCTAAAAACTCTAGATACTCTTTGGCATTACTTTCAATCACTTCCCAACCTTCACCAAAATTCTCTGATGCACTCGCTGCAACAATAATGCCTTGTGCATTTTTAAAAACGTAAGCCATATTAACCTCAACTACGCAGTAGTTTTTAGAAGATGAATTAAAACCAGTTTAGTCTACTCAAAAGGGATACGTAGAATTTATACGAGCAACATAACATTTGTTAGATGTTTTAATCATCATCTAAATTGCCGCAGTAATAATTCCACCGCCTAAACAAACATTACTTTCATATACTACTGCAGACTGGCCTGGCGTAATCGCCCATTGTTTTTGTCCAAATTTAACTTCAACTTCTGACTCTGTCAGGGCGTCAATTTCACAAGGTGCATCAGGCTGGCGATAGCGGGTTTTTGCCGCGTATACCCAGTTAGTGATAGGCTGTTCTGTGTCTATCCATGTCAGTTGGCTGGCTAGTAAACCATCATTTAATAACAAGGCATGTTCATGGCCTTGCACTACTGTCAGCACATTGTTTTCCATATCTTTAGCGGCGACGAACCACGGCTCGCCATTGCTTTCCCGGCTGCCGCCGATTTTCAAGCCCTGGCGCTGACCTAAGGTGTAATACATTAACCCTTCGTGACGGCCGACTAATTTACCTTCCGGCGTTTTGATGTCGCCAGGCTCACGCGGCAGGTATTTGCTTAGAAACTCCTGAAAAGGCCGTTCGCCGATAAAACAAATGCCAGTGGAGTCTTTTTTGTCCGCATTGATTAAACCCGCTTTACGCGCAATTTCGCGTACTTCCCTTTTCAGCATATGGCCAAGCGGGAATAAAGTTTTAGAAAGCTGTGCCTGGTTTAAGCGGTATAAAAAATAGCTTTGGTCTTTACTGCCATCATCGGCCTTCATTAACTGGAAAAGCCCGGGTTTCAATGGGTTTTCGCGGACTTGTGCATAGTGCCCGGTGGCAATCAGGTCTGCGCCCATATTCATGGCGTGGTCTAAAAACGCTTTAAATTTTATTTCTGCGTTGCATAGAATATCGGGGTTGGGCGTACGGCCCGCTTTGTATTCACTCAAAAAATTAGCAAATACACGGTCTTTGTATTCAGTACTAAAGTTAACCGCCTCAATATCAATGCCAATTTTGTCGGCGATTGAAACCGCATCAATCAAATCTTGCTTGCTTGAGCAATATTCGTCCGTGTCGTCATCTTCCCAGTTTTTCATGAAAAGCCCGGTAACTTCATAACCTTGCTCTTTCAGTAATAACGCGGTTACTGACGAATCTACGCCACCGGATAAACCAACAACGATTTTCTTTTTTTGTACTTTATTTAGATGCATAGCATGTATTCTATAGGTCTTAGATATATTAAAGTCTTAGATGTATTTAGTTTTAATTTATAAGTGAGTAATCACTGCCAACGGAAACTGCTGGCCATTCAAATAGTCTTCAATGCAGGTTAACACTTGCGGACTACGTAAAAGTGCGGCTTTAGTGCGAATCTCCTCTACCGACATCCACACGGCACGAATAATCCCATCGTCTAGCGCTAAGTCCGGTTGGTGGTTACTCACACTGCCAATGTACGCAAACCGCAAATAAGTCGTTTCGTTATGTTCATGCTTCCAATGATAGACGCCTAAAAATGACTCAGGCTGGAAGCTATAAGCGGTTTCTTCCAGTGTTTCACGAATGACGGCTTCAATCAAAGTTTCATTATCTTCTAGATGACCCGCAGGCTGATTAAAACGGTTGCCGCGATCGGTGGTTTCTTCTACTAGTAAAAATCTACCATTGTCTTCTATGATCGCGGCCACAGTGGCATGCGGCATCCATTGATGAGAGGTGTGTTGCATATTAAAAGTCTTATAAGCCTGTTCGCGGGTAATTAATATTTTAGTTTAATGTGTATTTTAACTCGAAGTTGATAGGTCGGGTGTTACAAGGCGTTACCAGACAAAATTGGTGCCATCATCTTAAAAAATTAACAAGCTAAGTTAGCATCTTAGGAAACAAGCCTCCAAGGCCATGTGCAATAAACTCGACCGCCATGGCCGCTAACACTAAGCCCATTAAGCGCGTGACGATATTGATGCCGATAGGGCCGAGGCGGTTAGAAATAGCAACGGATAAGCTAAGCACCACCCAAATGATGATGCTAATCACAAAAATAGGTGCAATTAAAGAGACATGCCAGGCGAAGCCGCTATTTTGCTGGGCTGCGATAATCATGCTACTGATTGCCCCAGGACCTGCCAGCAAAGGGATGCTCAGCGGCACGATAGCAATCACTTCACGCTCTGCCAGTGTTTGTGCTTCTTCGGGTGTTTGGCGCGCGCCACTTTGCTTGCCGTGCATCATGGAGATTGCGATG
>JBDSHU010000252.1:0-6083 GCA_039918335.1 Methylotenera sp.
GGCCAGGCGCGTTTTTATAGCGGTCTACTGCAATGACTTCTACACCTAAACGTTGTAGAGCAATGATGACTTCTTTACCGAGTTCGCCACTGCCAAGCAACATCACACGTGTTGCGTTGGGGCTTAATGGGGTACCAATTTGCATGAGATTCTTTCAATTTTCAATTGGCTGAATCATACCATGCAGTGATTTTTCCGTCATTTTTCGAAAGGAATTAAGGTGTTGTTTGCAGTGAATACTGCAATGAACATAACTAAGTTAATGCCTAATTTTTACTGAGTGCTTAATGATAGCGCTACAAATTGTGCTTATCCATACGATAGCGCATGGTCATACGGGTGATACCAAGCTTACGCGCAGCTTGTGATACGTTATTTCTAGCTTCCGCAAGTGCCTGTAATAGTATCGCTTTCTCCGCACTGTCTAACGTAGTTTGTGCTGATATTGCCATACCATTTAAATGTGTATTTGATTCATCAAGTTGAGACTCAAGATTAAACTGATTGGCTGCTTTACGCATCGGTAGCACTAAATCTGCCTCAGTAATATGACTCTCATGGCATAACAACATTGCGCGGCTTACTTGATGCTTCAACTCACGCACATTGCCTGGCCATGTATAATTTTGAATCATTGTAATTGCATCTGTCGAGAATACTGGGGCAGCCAAACCATAACGTCTAGAAGTTTGTGCTGCAAAATGACGTGCCAATAACACCGCATCACCCACACGCTCACATAATGGTGGCATGGCGATGCTCATTACGTTGAGGCGATAATATAAATCTTGTCTGAAACGCCCTGTTAGCGACATTTCATGTAAATCACGATTAGTAGCCGCAATAAAACGAGCCGGTACTGCACGCTCTTTTGTTGAACCTAATCTGCGTACGACACGACGCTCAAGCACATTCAACAACTTAGCTTGTAACCCTAATGGCAACTCACCGATTTCATCTAAAAAAAGTGTTCCGTCTTCCGCGGCCTCAATCAAACCTGGACGAGTTGTTAAAGCGCCTGTAAAAGCACCCTTTTCATGGCCAAACAACTCACTTTCAATCAATTCTGCTGGTAAAGAAGCGCAATCAATATGTACAAAAGGTTTATCATTGTTGGCACACGACAAATGCAGCAATCGAGCAGCAACGTCTTTACCTGTCCCTGTTTCCCCACTAATCAATACGGTAGGTGGTACCGTGTCGCTTGCAACCAATTGTGCAATGCGCTTAATCTGTGTTTTCACGCTTTGCATCGCCGGACTATTACCCAACAATTCAACGCCCTCTGTAGCATGGGCATTACGTTGGCGTGAATAATCTAAACTATTGCTTTGTACTGCAGCAGTTTCGGCCTTTTGAATCGACAGTAACAACTCTTCAAGATCTATAGGTTTTTTAAGATAATCTACCGCGCCCTGTTTAATAGCATTAACGGCATCGCTGACTTCGCCATGCGCTGTCATCACAATAACAGCCGCATTTTTAGCCACAAATTCTGGCAGTAAATCTAAGCCATTGCCATCTGGTAAGCGCATATCTAGCAACACAATATCTGGTACGAACTGCTTAACCACGGAATGCGCATCTTGCACTGTTTCAACATGTTCACATTGATATCCTGCTTTTTGCAATCGCCGCATGACGGCACGAGCAAACAACACCTCATCCTCCACAATCAATAACTTCGATTGTGGAGCTACTAATTTTGATGCGTTATTAGAAATGAGGTGTGCCAACAAAATAAATACCTATCAATCGTTATCTAAAACTGGTGTAGCTTTTTTGCCGCCAAATTCATAACGCACGCCAATCCAGCCAGCACGTGGTGCACCTGGCGCAAAGAATGCATTGGTATCCGATTCGTTACCTGTAAATTGCCCGGTAGTCGCATCAAATTTATGCTCACCTAATAAACCGCCATTATTGTATTCTCTATCAAAGACGTTATTAGCTTTAGCAAAAAGTTGCCAGTTTTTATTGATAGCGTAACGCGTGTCTAAGTTTACAACCGCGTAACCACCCACTTTAGCGCCCTTACCTTCGTGCTCATTATTCTCATTACCACGTGAATATTGATCAGAGAATGCAAACACATTAGTACCGATATTCCATTTTGGCGTGATGTCGAATGCAGCGCGTAATTTTAGTTGGTGTTTTGGAATACCTGGAATGTAGTCACCTTTATTTACCTGAATTTCATCACCAACCGCAGAAGAGTTCACTTCACTGGCAATTGAGAACTCAGACTCATAAGTCGCTTTAACAAAGCTGTAGCCTAACGACCAGCTGAATTTATCGACCTTACCACCAATTGCTGCATCAAAACCTTGGCGTCTTGTTTTGCCTACGTTATCAAAATAGCCCGCACCCGTGGTGGTTGAAGAGATGAATTGAATATCATCAAAGTTTTGTGCTCGATAAGCACTAAACGACCACTTCACATCCTGCGTTAAATCTCCGCGCAAGCCACCTTCAAATGTTTTTGCAACCACTTGATCTAATGGTGGGTCACCTGCAAAAGCATTTGGTAAACGACATGGGAACAGAGGGTTTGCGCAGCCAAGTTCAATCGCTGTTGGTGCACGACTTCCCTCGTTATAACTTGCATAAGCAGTTAAGGCCTTAGATGGCGTAAAGTTCACACCAATGGCTGGGTTAAAGCGGTTAAAGCTTTGATTACTTGTTAAAGTTTCAGGGTCTGTGTCATCTTTCAACTTATCTTTGTTTTCTACTTTTGTGTAGTTGTAACGGCCAGATAAAGTGAAATGCCATTCAGGATTCAAAGACAAAGTATCTGTTGCAAAAATACTAGAGGTTTTTGATACACCACGAAGACCGACTTCTGCTTCATCACCAAAAATTCCAATACCATCAATGCCACGTGTAGAATTCACAAGTCCAAACTCTGTGCTTTGCTTGAAATTGGTTCGGCCGTAATCGTAACCAATACCCGTTACAAGCTGGTTCTTCATTTTCATTAAGTCTTGCGTAAATGTTAATTGCGCATTAAAACCATAACTTTTTCTATTAGAACTAGTTCTATTGATTGCGCCGCTACATGCCTCCTCTGCGCCAGGCCCAGCATCAGCTACGCAATCTAGATTTGCTTGTGCTAACTCAGCAGCATTAACGCCGTCACCACCGCCTACGCCATCATTCTCATCAAAGTCATCGTTGCCATCACCGTTAAGTGTGCTTGTACGACCATAGCGATAATAGGTATTACCACTGAATTGAATATCATCAGTAAAAAAGTGACTGCCATTTAAATTGAAGAATGATAATTTATTCTCTGTCAAATCTGGTCGCGTTAAAATTGAATCGCGACCTTGCGCATGTAAAAAGTCATCAGGAGCTAAACCATTCCCAATCATCTTATTATCTGCGCCTGTATAGCTTAAATTCAATGAACTGGTTTCATTTTGCCAGCCCACCTTAGCAAATAACTGACCTACATCACTTGGTGAATAATCACGCCAGCCATCTTCACTGAACACATTTGCCGAGATGAAGTAATCAATAGCACCATCTTGCGTGACACCACCGAATTCTGCCGAACCTGCTTTACGTCCAAATGAACCAAGATAAGCTTCTATTGCACCACCTGGGCTAGTACGGCCACTTTTAGTTTGCACAGACAATGCACCGCCTAATGTATTTAGACCATATAGCGGATTTGAACCTGGAATCAGATTGACACTTTCAATTGAATTGGTGGGAATCAAATCCCAATTCACGACATCACCAAACGGCTCATTTACACGCACCCCATCAACAAATACAGACAATCCTTGTGGTGTGCCTAGTAATGGTGAGGCTGAATAACCACGGAATGTCACGTCAGGCTGGTAAGGATTATTTTGGGTATCATTAACACTCACGCCAGTCAGATTTTGATTAATATAATCAGCGATGCTTAAGCTTTTTTGTTCTTCTAATTGTTTTGCTTTTACGCTTTGAATACTGGCTGGAATTTGCGCTAATGGCAAACCAATCCCTTGCAATGGCGTTGTAGAAATCACTTCAATCTTATCTAACACCACAGTCTCAGCTTTAGTTTCTGCATTGGCAAGTTGCGGTGTTGCGTAAGCTGCCAAAATTGCAACTACAATTAACTTTGGTTTTAACAAATTGGATTTTTTATAATGACCAGGCGAAGTTCTTTGCATACTATTTCCTAAAATTGGTTTAACACTTTGTTACATATGTACAAAGCATATATGCAAAAACTAGTCCTGAAATGAAACATTTAAAAATGTCTATTATAATCAATGTATAAAGAATTTATTTTACATTGATTTAAGAATGTACGCCAAAATATGGTTGTATTTAACCATATTGGTGGTTGTATACATCCACCAATATGGTTAAATACTGTTAAGCAACTGCCTAGGTGGAATATTAAGAAAACCTTTTAGTCCAAACCAGGCAGCTAACGGAATCACGATTGCCGCTGCAAGCATAGCGCCAAAGGCAACTGGTAGATTAAGTTGGAATGGAATATCCAGAATATTCACGCTAATGTAATACGCTAACGCATTAGCGGTAATGGCGGCAACCAAAGCAGCAATGAGCCCGATGCAAGCAAATTCAGCAAAATAAGCAATGCCTACTTGACGCCGTGATGCGCCAAACACTCGCATTAGCGTCGCTTCCGAAATGCGTTCCTCGCGTGTGGCTACCAGCGCCGCATACAATACCGCCATGCCAGCAATTAAACTAAAAGCAAACACATACTCAATAGTACTGCTCATTTTTTGCATAATACCGCGTACCTGCTGCATCAGCGCTGCAATATCAATGACGGTTAAATTAGGATATTCCTTCACTAATTGATTTAAAGAAGTGGTGGCATCAAGCGGCAAATGAAAGCTGCTAATATAATTGGCCGGATATTGCTCGAGCAAACCGGGTGGCGTTACTGCAAAAAAGTTAGCGCGCATGGTATCCCAATCCACTTTTCTGATACTAGTGACAGTAACAGCCAGTGGGCTACCTGCCACATCAAATACCAGCTTATCACCTAACTTAATACCTAATGTTTTTGCCAAGTCTTGCTCAAGTGACATATATGGTTTGCCATGTTCCTGCGTTGTCCACCAGCGACCTGACAAGAGCTTATTATCACTCTGCATCTTGTCAGCCCAAGATAAATTAAACTCTCGCTCAGCAAGCTTTTTTGCACGTTCTTCTTTCCATTGTGTTCCAGCAATTGCCTGACCATTTTTACTGATCAAGCGCGCACGTACCATGGGAAATACCGTGGCATTCTTAATATTGATCTGCTCAAAAAAATGATGGATACCGGCAATTTGGGCAGGTTGAATGTTAATCACAAAACGATTGGGCGCATCAATCGGCAACGAAGCTTGCCAATTACGTACTAGATCGCCCCTAATCAAGGCGAGCAACATCAATACCATTAAGCCCATACTAAATGCAATGGTTTGCATGGTGGACAAAGCAAATCTGCGCTTTAGTCCAAGCACACCAAGCTTAATAGCATTGATCGTTTGGTTTTGTGGCGTTATCTCAAATAAACGATGACTTAATCTAACCAATACATAAGCAAAACCAGCAATCACCACACAAAGCCCAGATATCGCAAGAATAGTGGAGATTGCAATCTTTGTATCCTGCGCTTGCCAAAACACCATGGCGCACATGACCAATGCAGCTGGTAAGAATTTAGCCTGCGCAGAAATAGGCTGGGTTAAGGTTTCACGTCTAAGGATGTTCATGGTGGTTAATCGCCGCATTTGCCAGCCATGGGGTAACACGACGGCAAACATCATCGCAAGGCTAGCCACCAAACCAATCAACGCCGGCGTAGTCGAAACAGGTGGCAACTCTTCTAAAAATAAACTGCCTGCCAAATAAGCCAAGCCAAACTGGGCTAAAAATCCTAATGCTATTCCCATTAATGCACTGAAAAATGCAATTATCATGGTTTGTATCGTAAGCACCCACAATACTGTTTTCTGCGAAGCACCAAAGCAACGCATTAAAGCAAAAATATCCAAGCTTTGTTTAATGTAAGGCATGCTTGAAAGCAGCATGGCGACCATCGCTAAAATAACGCT
>JBDSHU010000253.1:0-3882 GCA_039918335.1 Methylotenera sp.
CACATGTGCCGTTAAACTTGCCAATAAGGCTGTCAGGTAACCGCTGCCAGTACCGACCAATAAGACTTTGTCGGTTTTTTTCACTGAAAGTGCCTGCAAGATACGGCCTTCTAATTTAGGCGACAACATGGTTTGACCAAAGCCAATCGGCAACTCAATATCAGCAAAGGCTAGGCCTGCTTGAGATGCTGCAACAAAATTCTCACGCGGCACTTCGCCAAGCAAGGCAAGCACGACTGGGTCTAGTACTTCCCAGGTACGGATTTGCTGTTCTATCATGTTAAATCTGGCTTCGCGCGTGTTGAATCCGGCAGTTTCCGGCGATAGAGGAATATTGGGTTGTTCTGTTTGTGTCATAGCAAATTTCTACTTAATTAAATTTTCAATCATTATAACTTAGCCTCATCAATATAACGTGGCACGCATCAATGTAACTCGCTGATGATTAAGTCTCTTGCGGCACTTTTACCTTAAACCAAGCTGCATACAATGCGGGCAAAAATAGAACCGTTAACAAGGTTGCAATAGCCAAGCCACCCATAATGGCGACTGCCATTGGCCCAAAAAATACACTTCTGGTCAGCGGTATCATGGCTAGTATTGCCGCTGCTGCAGTTAATACGATTGGCCTGAATCTGCGTATAGTAGATTCTATAATCGCTTGCCATTCCGGCAAACCTGAGGCTTTATCCTGATCAATCTGGTCAACTAAAATTACCGAGTTACGCATAATCATGCCCGAAAGCGCAATGGTGCCTAGCATGGCGACAAAACCAAATGGTTTATCAAATACGAGTAATGCCAATGTAACGCCGATTAAACCCAATGGTGCTGTTAATAGCACTAAAAATACACGCGTGAAACTTTGCAGTTGAATCATTAATATCGTTAACACCACAATTAAGAATAATGGAAAGCCTGTAGCAACTGATGCTGCACCTTTGGCAGACTCTTCCACAGCGCCGCCTGTTTCTAAACTCACGCCTAATGGCAGATTCGCTTTAATATCAGCTAATTTAGCTTCAACTTGTTGCGACACCACCGGCGCTTGCAAGTGACCTTGTAAATTAGCACGTACAGTAATTGAGGGTTCTCGATTCCGTCGCCAAATCACACCCTCTTCAAAGCCTGAAGTAATGGTGGCTATTTGCGACAAAGGCACACTTACACCACTTTGCGTGTTAATCATCAAATCAGGTAAACGCGATAATTTCGTACGCTCGAATGCAGGCCCGCGTGCGACTAAATCAATCCGCTCATTACCTTCTCTAAATTCGGTAATGTACAGTTCTTGCATTGCGCCATTGAGTACATTGGCAACATTGACAGAGCTAATGCCCAAAAGGCGTGCTTTGGCTTGGTTCACTTCCACATGCACGACTTTGCTTGGCTCCTGCCAGCTTAATTGCACGTTTACTAAGCCGCTATTGCTACGCATAATATCGGCCACCTGGTTTGCAATATCCCGAATCTGCGTAATGTCCGTACCAGATACCCTAAACTGCACGGGAAAACCCACGGGCGGACCATTTTCTAAACGTAAGACTGATGCACGTAAAGTGGGGAAGTTGGTTTCAAATTGTTTAAGCAAAGCGGTGCGCAGTGCTTCACGTGCATTCAAATCTTTGCTTAATATGACAAACTGGCCAAAACCCTGGTGCGGCAATTGCACATCTAAGGGCAAATAATAACGAGGCGCGCCTGTGCCTATATAAGCCACAAAGTTTTCTATACCTTTATGCTGCGTATTCCAAGTTTGTAACCACCGTTCTAACTTTTGCACCTGCGCATCGGTAGCGGCATATGAAGCGCCTTCCGTCATACGTAAATCAACCACCAACTCTAACCTAGTAGAGTCTGGGAAAAACTGTTGCTGCACTTTACCAAAACCCAGGATGGATAATACAAATAGCGCCAAGGTAATCACGATGACGGTTTTACGATAACGCACACATGCAGTGACTAAACTACGGAATGTTTTATAAAACTTGGTGTTGTAAATATCATGATGATGATTTTCGGGCTTTCCTGAGTCTGAGTTGTTTTTTTGATTAAACATTAACCTAAAGCGTGTTTGAAACCAGACTTTGAGCCGTGAGCCTTTAACACTTTCTGCAGTACTATCGGACAATAGGTGATAGCCCAAGTACGGCACAAACAACACCGCGGCAAACCAGGAAATAATCAGCGCAATGGCGGAAACCTGAAAAATTGATCTTGTATATTCGCCGGTAGAAGATGCTGCTGTTGCAATCGGCAAAAATCCTGCGACGGTTACCAGTGTGCCCGTTAGCATGGGCATGGCGGTTGAGTTGTAAGCGAATGAAGCCGCTTTGACTCTATCCCAGCCTTGCTCCATTTTTGACGACATCATTTCTACCGCAATAATGGCATCATCTACCAGTAAGCCTAACGCTAAAATCAGTGCGCCTAATGAAATTTTATGTAAGCCAATATTGAGCATATACATGACTAAAAACGTACTCGCCAACACGACTGGAATGGTAATCGCTACCACCACACCACTGCGCCAACCTAATGAAATCAAGCTGACGCTAAGTACAATCACGAGCGCCTCGATTAAAGAACTGACAAAATCATTGACAGAATGGGCAACGATTTTCGGCTGTGAGGTAACGGTATTAAGCTCCAAGCCTACTAATAGTTGCTGTTTTACACGTGCAATCGTTTTATCTAGGGCGTGGCCTAAGGCAATCACATCGCCGCCATCTTTCATGCTCACGCCCAATAGCAACGAGTCCCTGCCTTGAAAACGCACACGGTCATGCGGAGGATCTTCGTAGCCACGATAAATATGTGCGACATCGCCTAACCGGAAATCCTGGTTGTTCGCACGTAGTCGCAAATCGCGCAGGTTTTCTAAACTATTGTATCTGCCCGATACATCAATGCGTATACGCTCCGTAGGTGAGTCAAACGTTCCACCTGCTACCACGGCATTTTGCGCTTGCAAAATACTAAGCAGCGTTGCTGAACTCACGCCTAATGTGGAGAGTTTTGCATTGGAAAGCTCAATAAAAATGCGTTGTTTTTGCTCGCCAAAAAACTCGACTTTTTCTACGTCTTTTATTTTAAGCAACTCAGAACGAATTAATTCAGCCTGTTTTTTAAGTGCTGCGTAATCAAAACCATCGCCTGTGAGCGCATACATGCTGCCGTACACATCGCTAAACTCGTCATTAAATGTAAGGCTGTTAATACCTTGTGGCAAAGTATGTCGAATATCACCAACTTTTTTACGCACTTGATACCAGACTTCTGGAATATCTTTTGAAAACGTATCATCTTTAGCGATGATAAAAATGACTGATTCACCTGGCCGTGAATAACTGCTGACATAGTCCAGGTGTGAGATTTCTTGAATTTTCTTTTCAAGCTTGTCGGTGACCTGCTGCTCAACTTCCTGTGCATTAGCACCAGGCCAAGAAGTACGTACCAGCATCACTTTAAAGGTAAAAGGCGGGTCTTCCGATTGTCCTAACTTAGTGTAAGAAAGGAGTCCGGCGATAGTGAGTACCAACATCAGATATAACACCAAAGTTTGATGCTTCAATGCCCAATCAGATAAGTTAAATCTACCATTTGGCATATTTTGAATCATATCGCCTTGGCCTGGATTTTCGGTCATGGCGCAGTATTAACTTTAGCGTTAGCGTTAGCGATAGGCGCTACAGTCTTATCAACCATTGGTTTAACCAGTTGATTTTTAATTAATGTATGCACCCCGGCAATCGCGATTTTTTCACCGGCTTGCAAACCGCTGGCAATCAAGACGCCTTCTTCACTAAACTGTCCAGCGACCACTTCGCGAAGCTGGGCTTTGTTATTTGCATCAATCACCCATACTATTTTTTTACCGTT
>JBDSHU010000254.1:0-3650 GCA_039918335.1 Methylotenera sp.
GAACCGCTTTTGCGTTAGTAGAAAGCGCAACAAAGTGTTTAGCCACATGCGCTTCATCTTTTGCTGCAGCTAAAAACCATGTGCGTGCTGAGGTCGCATTCGTCATGGTTTCTTGCGTAGTAAATGTTTTTGAGGCGACGATGAAGAGTGTGGTTTCTGGATTACATATTTTCAGCGCGCACATTAAATGTGCACCATCAATATTTGACACAAAATGTGCTTTTAAATCCGGGCTTGCATAAGGTGTTAAAGCATTGCAGACCATGACTGGACCTAGATCAGAACCACCAATACCGATATTTACAATATCTGTAATACGCTTGCCTGTATAACCTAACCAGCTACCATTACGTACTTTTTCAGTAAATGTACGCATTTGTGCAAGCACGGCATTGACCTCTGGCATCACATCTTTGCCATCGACCATGACTGGCGTGTTAGACCGATTGCGTAATGCGGTATGCAGCACGGCACGGTTCTCAGTGATATTGATTTTTTCCCCGGCAAACATACGGTCACGCCAGTTTTCTATTTTAGCTTCGCGTGCCATTTGTATGAGTAAGGGTAACGTTTCATCGGTCATGCGATGTTTAGAGTAATCAAACAATAAATCATCAAACTTAAGACTGTACTTACTAAAGCGATTCGGGTCATTGGCGAATAAATCGCGCATATGTGTGTTAGCAATAGTTTGTTGATGTTGGCAAAGTGTTTGCCAAACAGGAAGGTTTGTTAATATAGCCATTTAGATAATAGTGCTTTTACTAGGTTATTTTAATTGTAAAAATATTTCTAGTTTTCTAGTTTAAATTAATCTTAAAACTATACCTGCCAACGGTGGCAGCGTAATTACAAGCGATTGATTGTGATTCATCCATGCAAAATTTTCAGTATGCAACCCGGCCCCATTGCCTTGGTTGCTTCCACCGTAACAAGCTGCATCGCTGTTAAAGCATTCATCGTAACTACCTGTTTGCGGCACACCAATACGATATTGGCTACGTAATACAGGCGTAAAATTCAGCACTATTATAGCAAAACTATTGTCAGTGCCACGTCTAATGAAGCTGATAATTGATTGATCTGTATCATTGCAATCTATCCATTCAAAACCTTGCACTTCAAAATCTAATGTATGCAGAGTTTTACTTTCTTTATACAGCCTATTTAAGTCAATATTAGTTTGCTTAATACCTCGATGCCATTGGTGGCCTTCATAGTCATCACTGAGTAAATGCCAATCAAGGCTGCTATTTACATTCCATTCGCGGCCCTGGCCAATTTCGTTGCCCATGAAATTGAGTTTTTTGCCTGGTGCGGTCATTTGATAAGTCATCAGCAAGCGTAGATTGGCAAATTTTTGTCATGCATCACCTGGCATTTTGTCTAGTAGAGAATGTTTACCATGCACGACTTCATCATGTGAAAACGGCAATACAAAATTTTCTGAATACGCGTAAAGCTGGCCAAAAGTGAGTCGGTCATGGTAGTAACGTCTATGCACAGGGTCATGTTCAATGTAGGCGAGGGTGTCGTTCATCCACCCCATATTCCATTTCATACTAAAGCCTAAACCGCCTAAATACACTGGGCGTGATACGGCAGGCCAAGCGGTAGATTCTTCTGCAATGGTCAGTACGCCAGCAAAGTCTTCACCGACCATGACATTAAGCTGTTTTAAAAAGTCGATAACGTCCAGATTTTCGCGTCCGCCGTATTTATTTGGCAACCATTCACCCGCATTACGAGAGTAATCAAGGTAAAGCATGGATGCTACGGCATCTACACGTAAGCCATCAATGTGAAACTCCTGCAGCCAAAAATAAGCATTGGCGATTAAAAAGTTACGTACTTCATTGCGGCCATAGTTAAATATATACGTACCCCAGTCTTGGTGCTCACCCAAGCGCGGGTCTTCATGTTCGTATAATGCAGTGCCATCAAAGCGTGCTAAAGCCCAATCATCTTTTGGAAAGTGACCTGGTACCCAGTCTAAAATCACGCCTATGTTAGCTTGGTGAAACGCATCAATCAAAAAGCGTAAATCGTCAGGTGAACCAAATCTATTGGTGACACCAAAATAGCCAGTCGTCTGATAACCCCAAGACTCATTAAGCGGATGCTCGGAAATCGGTAATAGCTCAACATGGGTGTAGCCCATTTCAGCCACATAAGGCACTAAAGTGGCCGCTAATTCGCGATACGTTAAAAAATGACCTTTATCATTGCGTTGCCATGAGCCTAAGTGTACTTCGTAGCAATTGAAGGGGGCATGTAGCCAATCACGTTTTCCACGGGCCGCTAACCATTCTGTATCTTGCCATTTATGTTGGCTCTTACTAATTTTTGCTGCAGTGCCTGGGCGTTGCTCAAATTCAAAACCGTAAGGATCTGTTTTAACTAATATGCCACCCGTATGACGATTGCGAATTTCAAATTTATAGGTGTCATGTGTAGTGAGATGCGGGATGAAAATCTCCCATACACCACTTGCGCCATGCGCACGCATAGAATGAACTCGTCCATCCCAGTTGTTAAAACTGCCAGTTACACTGACTCGCTCTGCGTTGGGTGCCCATACGGCAAAGCGTACACCCGCAATGCCATCTTGTGTAATGCACTGCGCGCCTAAAGTTTTGTAAGCTTGCTTTAAACGACCTTCACCGAATAAATACAACTCATCTTGAGTAATGCTCGAGGTAAAAGTATAAGGGTCATAGACTTCGTAAGTATGGCTACCTGACTCTATTTTAATCAAGCATGGCGTTGCAAGTGCGGCTTTACTTGTGTATTCAAATAAGCCTTCAGTATGCGTTTTTTCGAGCGCAGTCCACGTACTGCCAGTTTTTACCCATGCTACAGTCGCCTGAGGTAAAAAAACACGAAGTACATGCTCATTTTCACCAACCATATGCAACCCCAAAAAGCTAAAGGGGTCATGGTGCCGCGCTTCCAAAATAAGTCGCAATCCGCTCGCTGTTATATTGGATTTTGCTTTAGTATCTAATTGTATAGATGTAGAGGTTGCTTTTGATTTTACCAAGATAGTCTTCTTTAAATTTTACAAATTATATTCAAATAAAACCTTCAAATACAATTCGAATGCAATCGTTAATTGAGCTTTCATTTTTATATGAATTATTTTAAGTTTTTAACTTTATTTCACTAGATTGTAATGTGCATAGCTGATTATAATGTAACAAAATGTAAACAGATGCAAATTAGTCGATATTTAGCAAGCTTATAGTGTTACATTTATTTAAAAAGCCCATTGAGTTATTTACTTTAGCCAAGCTCTAGGAGGGCATGATGTCACAAGATCCGCATTCAGATCGGTTTATCAGTACATTAACCAAAAATACTGTAGCTATTATTTTAGCAGGTGGTCGCGGCAGCCGCTTGAAGAACCTCACCGATTGGCGCGCTAAACCAGCCGTGCAATTTGGTGGAAAATTTCGTATTATCGACTTCCCTCTTTCAAATTGTATTAACTCTGGCATACGCCGTATTAACGTTGCTACTCAATACAAAGCACAAAGTCTAATTCAACATATTCAGCGTGGCTGGGGGTTTTTACGTGGCGAGTTCAATGAATACGTAAACATTATTCCTGCACAACAACGCATTTCAGAAGAATGGTACAAAGGTAC
>JBDSHU010000255.1:0-6859 GCA_039918335.1 Methylotenera sp.
CATTTGTACCCTCAACATTCATTGAAGGGAGTTTTAATTTCTGCGCTCCTGTGATAAGTTGCATTTTAGGTGTTGCAACCACCACTGGCGCAGCAACATCTGCATACACCGCAGAAACACTAAAACCAGCTAATATTGAAACGGCAAGTCCAGCAAGACACAATTTGTTCTGTTTATTCATTAAGTTCCCCTTAAAGTTAAATTGACCTACGAAGCTATTGTATGGAGTTATTTATCTAATAACATGACAATAAACCCCTATTGCTCGCACTTATTTTTGAGTCTAAATTAACAGAGAAATATTATGATATTACTCAATTTAAGATATTGAGTTAGTTAGGAATAAAGCCTAGTTGCAGATTAATTGCAGCAACTAGTTTTGGTGTGAAATTTATAATAAATCAGTCAATTCTCATCTGCAGATTCTAAATCAACACCTTCATCATCTACCACCTGAGAATTTAAAATATTCTGATCTAATTCTGTCCTTGTCGAATTTGTTTCCTCAATATTTTCGATGTCACCTTCTGGTAAATAAACAAATTTCCAATCGGCATAAGTATTAATAGCTTGTATGTTAGGCATCGTAGTAATAGCCTCATCGAGATGTGTGCCTATTGGTGTTCGCTTAGAGGCACTAGAAATACCCACGATAAAACCTTGTCGGTTACGTAATAGCTGCCAAGGTAATTTTTCATCCAATTTTGCATTTTTTAATTCGAATTGCCGATATGTCTCATTTAGCATAGGATCTCTATAGATTTTACGTAAATGATGCATTGGCTTTGGGAAACGATTATCGACTAGCAGTTGCTCAATGGTTTTTGGGTACTGCTTTATATTCGGTGAATTTTCATAATAACTTTTTATTGCTTGAATAAATTGCTTACCAACAAATATAAGTTGTTTCTCCCGCTCACGCTGAGCAGCATGCACCGCATTTTCTTTTGTAATTCCCAATGACAACGACATTGCTGCTATTAATATCAAAAGCACCAGATAAGCGAAACCTTGATGTCGCCAACTTAAATAACGCATATTCACCACGAAGAATACAGGGTGCCATTTCTTGCAGATTCTAGTGATCCACTATGTATATCAAAAACCCCTCCTGTGCCATCAGGGGGTGAAACAACCTCCCAGCTTTCACTACTCTCAGTAATCGGATCAATTGGAATAAATCGCAAATAACGTTCCCCTACCAAAATTTCAAAATTAGATGGGTAAACACCTTTATCGCCATAATAATGGCTAATTGCATCTCTCATTACAGCTAAATCTTCTAGTAAGACAGCCTCTTTACTACGATCCAATCCATCAAAATAGCGAGGCAGCGCTATACTTAGCAACAACGCTATAATCGCCATCACTATCATTAACTCAATGAGTGTAAAACCATATTGGCTCGACTTAAAATATTTTTGATTACCATTGACTGTATGGAACACCATCTAGTCCTTTCTGGTCTGAGCTTGAGTAAACATCAAAAACATCGCTTCCTTCTTGTGGTTGATTAGGAGGACTGTCATAGCTACGAAGGCGCCAAGTCTGGGCAGCAGAAACATCGCCACTAGTATTACTAATGGCCATAGGGTCCCTAGGTAATCGTCGCAGGAAAAATAGCTTTCGGTGGGCTGTGTCATTGTCATCTCCAATACCACTTGTTAGGTCCTCTAATCGTTTAGGGTAACCAGAATCTCCAACAGCATTAATTATACGCCCTTCATCACTAGCTTTCTTGTAGGCATCAATAGCATCACGAATCAATCTTAAATTGTGTCTTAACTCTGATTCCTTTTGACGTTTCTGTATTAAGTCAAAGTATGGTACAGCGGCTGTAGCCAATAATGCCAGTATTGCTACTGTTGCAAGAATTTCAATATAAGAAAATCCTTTAATTTTTAGTGTTAAGCTCAAGTTTTTGATTCTCGAAATGTTACTCATCTGCCGGAATGCTATTAGCGGGCTCATTTTTTAATGGGGTGCTAAGCTCTAAAGGTAATGGAGTAATTAAGTTTTTTTGCTGCGCTTTTTGTTCTTGTAAAATTTTAGATTGAGATTCTGATCTATTTGGTAACAATCCACCTTCTATCGGGTTTATTCTAGAAGCATCCCGAGATCCTCCGGTAACTGTATTTGTTGCTGGAACTAGTTGAGCAGATTCACCATTTGCGCTACCAGGTGTTTTTAAAGTTAATCCAACCTGCAAAGTACCACCCACCGCATAATCAATTGTTTCAGCAGATAGGACACGGCGATCACGAATAATATGGGGAGTAACTGAAAGTATAATTTCATTCTTTATATTGGTATCTGAATGGTTAGAGAATAGGTAGCCTAATAAAGGAATACTACCTAGCCCAGGTACCTTTGCTATGTTTTTTCGATCTTCATCACTTATTAAACCAGCCAATATCTGTGTTTCCCCGTCTCTCAGTCGCAATTCAGTACTAGTGCTACGTGTTCCAATTTGAAACACCACTGAACCATTCCTCGTAGTAGTTTGCGTACCTAATGATCCTACATCTAGGTTCAGCTTAATGGTAACATCTCCGCCTAAACTAATTAAAGGCTCTGCCTCAAGCTTGAGTCCAATATCAATATACTGAACATTCTCTGTGGTAACGCCAGTGGAAGTAAGTGTGGAAGTAATTACGGGTATCCTGTCACCAATATGAATTTTAGCTTTTTCTTTATTTTTGACTCTCAGCCTTGGGTTAGCCAGTAGATTCACATTGGCGTCTGTGGCACCTAACGACACTGAAGGATTTGGACTAACCGAAATATTTGACTTATTAATATTAAGTAAGTTGGCAAGAGTTAAAGTAGCTTTATCCACGGTAGATGCAGATCCAATTGCAGGGGGTATCAAAGTGAGTTGTTGCGGCCAGCTTGCTCCAATATCTAACGATTTTGAATATCTGATCTCCAACACTTCAAACTCAAGCATGACTTCTGGATCAGGAATATCTAGTGAGGCTACCATTTTTTCGGTGAGCATCATCATTTCCTGATCATCTTTTACCATCACCATGGGCAATCGGTCATCTGTCTGTACCTGTTTAATGCCCAGCATTGTCCTTAGCATCCCAGCGACCACTTTTGGATCGGCATATTCCAAATAGAAACTTCGTACAAAAAAATCTTTATACTCATTCTTTTTATTTTCTGTATTCGGATAAAGTAAAACAGACTTATTGCTTAACACTTTTACCAACAACTGATTACTTTGTGCCAAGACATTTATAGCATCTTGTAAAGAAACATCATTGACAAACAATGTCACCTTTTGACTACTTAATAGATCTTTATCCAGAATAATATTAGTACCAGTAGTTTTTGCAATTGCTTCAATAATCATTTTAAGCGGAGCATCACGAAATGTAAGTGACACTGGCTTTTCATATGACAACTTTTTGTGGCTTGCTTCGGCTTGCTTAGCAGCTCGTCGCTCAGCTAAGTCATGGTATTCATTACTTGCTAATTGATTAGTTGGATTTTCGGCTAAAATTTTGCGTAGTAAAGCTGCTGCCTTATCATTATCTATGTCAGATTCCCCCATCAAACTTTGAGCTTGCTCCAGCAGATCTTGATGTTTCTCCATAAGTGCAACGCGCCGCAACCCTTCTGCTGCTCGTAAGTTACCTGGCTCTAGTTTATTTAGCGCCTCATATGATTCTTTAGCATCATCAAGATTATTTGCTTTTAAAGAAGCGCTGGCGTTTGCCAACAAACCCTGAACATCTAAAGCTCGCTGGCGAATATCATTCGCCTTGATTCGTGCTTCCGCGCCCAAGTCCTCTTTTACAGTAGAGCCATTATTTGCACTACCGCCTTTACGATAAGCGTTTATTGTGTCGCAAGCGTTCAATACTAAGACTGCAATAAGTAATGGCGTTAGCTGGCAAATTTTTATCACTTTAATTCTATTAATATCATTCCCCATATAGCAGATCCTGTGTAATGTTTAACGGTAGATTCATCAATGTCAGTTTTCTGCTATCTGCATCAATTAACTTATATTGTTGGGCAAATGTATCGCCAACTTTAATTGCATACATCACTTCCCCTGCCTGCAAGAAATATTTCACATCACCCCCTTCCCAAAACATACCTAAAAACTTAAAGGGTAAGGGTGGAACTTCGTGAGCAATTGGCTCAATTGTGTTATCTTTGTCTTCATTTAAGTCTTCAACTGGTTCTTCAGCTTCAGTAGCGAACAAATCAACAAATGGCCTTATTGCAGGTTCACGTTGTATTAATTTAAAACCCGAATCAGCAGTCAGCTTTGTCGCATGATTTATATTTATTGTAGGAGCCTTAAGATGCTTATCTGGCATCTTAGCAACATTTTCCTCAACATCTGAGCCATTCCAAGCAAGCCATGCAGACAAGATAAGTGCTCCCCCTAAAAACAGCCATCGCTTGTGGTTCGTATTAATCATCGTTGAGCAAAAAATAAAATTAACTCTGCGCTCACATGTACACTACCGTCTTCAGCGTCATCTTGCGTCATTGAAATGTGATCTATCGTTGAAGACGGAATAGAAACTAGCACCTGATCTAAAAAGGACCGTATTTCAGCATACGGCGCATTCATTGAGAAATCGATGTAATATCGTTCTAGTCTTTCACTTGGTTTAATTACTTTACGGTAAGTTACTTCAGATAAAACAAGTTGTTGTCTTTCTACCTCATCAAAAATAATTTTCATCTGTTCCGCCAATTTCTCTGGCTTGGGGAAACTAGACAAGTATTCATCAGCTGATGCTGTTACAGGTTTGTGCTTGCTTACCACTTTCTGATGAGATAATAGTTCCATCATCTTGAGGTTATTTTGAGCTGGTAAGCGAACCAACAGTACATATACCAACAACAATATATAAATTACAAGCGCAAACAAACCCAGCTTTCCAAGGGCTTCAGCAAAGCGAGCGTATCTCCATCTGAGTAATTGCATTATTGCTTCCATTTAGCTAATGCTGTGAAGGATAAACGTGGTTTTTCAGCCTCATCAAATTGTTTCTGATTTACCAGCATTACATCAGTAAACTGCTTGTGTGTTTGTAACGCTTTTATATATTGCGTCAAAACGGCGTGGTCTTCCGCCTGGCCAACTAAGATCAACTCACTTTTTTTCGGATTTGGAAGTATTGAAATTAAGCGCACACCAAGACTTAAAGACTGGACATGCTCAAGGGCGCCAAACAATTGACTCCAAGGTGTATTAAGTGCTTTTTGCACATCAATCGCCTGCATTTCTGCAGCTGAAATAGATAAATTCTCTTTAGTATTTGTTTTTTTTTCTATCCTGATCTGATGCTGTTTTGCCGAATATTTTTCTAACTGAACATCTATTTTTTTCTGACTAAAAAACAAAGCAAAACCAAGTAAAATACCAATCAAAATACTCAAACCCATCAGCTTATTAAATAAATCACGGCGATAGAGCGAATAATCTAGTTGCAATACTTTCATGCCACACCTGCCAATAAATCTAGCCCGTTACTGGCAACCATTGAAGGCAGAGGTAGCCGAATAATTTGCAAATTTTCCTTAAAAGTACTTGGTAATAGTGAGGCGTGACCAAAACAAGAAATAGCCGTAGGATGCCCCCCCCCTTGGAATCGCAATACACGTTCTACCATTTGCTGGCAAGCAATAGCCTCATCACCCTTTAAAGGAATTTCCACATAAAATTGCCGCCACATTCCCTGGCTAATCTGACCAAGCAGTAACCGTTGTTGTTCTACCAGTAACAGCCAATGTTCACTCCCAAGATGCTTTCGATAGTGGTTAAAAACAGCCATCAAAGCAGGACATATTCCTTGCACTAGCCAATTAGCATTGGCCGATATTGTCAACAGCCGACTGCGAAACGATTTATCAATGGCACAAGCTACAAGTGGCTTACCATAACCTTGTAATGTCACTTGTACATCCCAATTTTCCACCATAGGACCAAACTTAATTCTAAATTGGTGAGTAGCTAGCGCATGCCAATCCTCTTTGGCATAGACACCAGGCTGCCAGGGTTGAACTATATAGCGAACTAATTGGTTAGAAAGCACAAAACGTACACGCTTTAATGCTAACGACTGGGCTTGGCCTTCCAATTCATCAAGCAAGTTTTCAGGCGAGAAATTACCAGTACATAATATACGCTGATCATTTGAGCCGGCTGGGCGTAAGACCATGCCTTCTGTGCCTAATGCCAGTACAGAAGCACCTTTAAAACATTGCAGTAACACGATTAACTTCCTCTATTGTTGTTTCCCCGCGCCAAGCCAAATCCAATGCCGCATCACGCAAAAGCTTTGTGCCTGTTTGTTGTGCATACTTTTTAATTTCAAGCATTGATGCACGCTCAGCAATCATCTTGCGCAAGCTATCATCCAAGCATAAAACTTCCGCTACGGCTCTACGTCCTTTGTACCCAGTTCCACGGCAAGCCCCACAACCTTTCCCATGCACAGGCTTTGCATCTAATGGTGGAATCACTCCCGCTTGCTTCGCAGTTACGACTACAGATTCCGAACAGTCTTTACACACATTTCGAATCAAACGTTGTGCAATAATTATATTAAGCGCTGAAACAAAGCTATAAGCATCTACCCCCATGTTCATGAAACGACCTATTACATCAAACACATTATTTGCATGCACTGTTGTAAATACTAGGTGGCCTGTGAGTGCTGATTGAACTGCAATTTGTGCAGTTTCAGAATCACGAATTTCTCCGACCATTATTTTATCTGGATCATGACGCAGTATTGAGCGCAAACCACGTGCAAAAGTTAACCCTTTTTTTTCATTGACAGGGATTTGCAATACCCCATTAAGTTGATACTCCACTGGA
>JBDSHU010000256.1:0-2783 GCA_039918335.1 Methylotenera sp.
GATACGCTCTGCAAGTTTTACCGCTGGAATATTGGTGGTTTGGAAAAAGCTGTTGTAATAAGGGAGTTCCTGCATTTGTGCTGCGGCAGCATCCACTAACTCCTTGCGACCGTAGCCTGCGTTCACGCACCATAAACCTGACATGGCATCTAGAATCTTCACGCCATTAGAATCCCAGATATAAATACCATCGGCTTTGGTAATAATGCGCGCGCCTTTTGCGGCCAAGCTTTTATGATCAGTAAAAGGATGCCAGTAATGTGCTGAATCTATTGCTTGAATATCTCTGGTAATGCTTGTAGGCGTATTTGTGTTCATGTCGTTCTCAATTCTAAATACCTAATTTTAAATATTTGGCTAGCTGATAAACTTTCATCGATTACACATGCATCAACAAATGTTCACGCTCCCACGGGCTAATTACGCGCATAAATTCATCGTGTTCAGTTTCTTTCACCGCCAGATAAACATCAACGAAATTTTTACCCAATACCTCATGCAGCGCTTTAGCATTTTCTAGTTCGCGCAACGCCTCAGAAAGACCACGTGGCAATTGGTAATCCGACGCATAAGCACTGCCAGTCGTCACCGCAGTTGGCTGTAACTTTTCGGTAATGCCTAAATAACCGCAAGCCAGCGTGACCGCCATGGCTAAATAAGGATTCGCATCTGCACCCACCACACGATTTTCAATACGGCGCGCTGCTGGGTCAGAAATCGGCACACGAATCCCCACAGTGCGATTGTCGTAGCCCCATTCAATATTAATCGGCGCTGCACCATCGCGCACGATACGGCGATAAGAGTTCACGTAGGGTGCCAATAAACACATCGCCGCTGGCAGATATTTTTGCAGCCCAGCAATGTAGTGAAAAAACAATGGTGAAGCACTGCCGTCTGGTTTACTAAAAATGTTATGGCCTGTTTTGCTGTCAATCACGCTTTGGTGAATATGCATGGCAGAACCAGGCTCATGCTGCATCGGTTTTGCCATAAATGTAGCGTACATGTCATGACGCATAGCGGCTTCACGTAACACCCGCTTAAAGAAAAAGGCTTTATCAGCTAACACCATAGGCTCATCGTGCAAAAAGTTAATTTCCATTTGCCCAGCGCCAAACTCATGAATTAGCGTATCAAGTTCTAAACCCATTACTTCACAATAATCGTAAATGTCTTCAAATAACGGGTCGAACTCATTCACCGCATCAATGCTGTATAACTGGCGACTGGTTTCTTTACGGCCACTACGGCCAATAGGTGGTTCTAGCGGCAAATCTGGGTCAGTATTTCGTGCCAGCAAATAAAACTCTAACTCCGGCGCCACAATGGGTGTCCAACCTAAATCTTTATATAAATTAGCCACACGGCGCAATACATTACGTGGCGCAAAATCAATCGGTTTTCCATCATGGCCTACACAATCCATAATGACTTGTGCGGTTGGGTCAGCGGCCCAAGGTACTAATCGCAGTGTAGTTGGGTCTGGTAGCAGCACCATGTCTTTATCAGTAAAGCCCATGACTTTATCATAGTCAGCATGACCTTCTGGCGACTCGCCAGTCACAGTGACGCCTAGTACAGCCTCAGGCAAACGCATCGCACGTTCAGTAGAAAATTTCTCACGCGGTAAAATTTTGCCACGCGCGACACCAGTTAAATCGGGCACTAAACACTCAATCTCAGTCACATTATTGTCAGTCAACCAGCGGTCCATATCTGCAAGCTGAAAGTTTTTAGGGTCTGTCATTTTTATTCTCCAGTGTTTCTATGTTTAACACTTATATTTTTAGTATTTAAATCTACATGGTGTCGCTTACATTATCTAAAGAATCGCTATTCTGGCCCTTCACGCCCTTTCAACCTAAGCCGGCAAGCATCGCCAAAAGCATTGAAAATTGCCAAGTTGGCTGGGTTGTCCATTACTTTCCACTCTGGATGCCATTGCACCCCTAAGGCAAAGGCAGTTGCGTCATCCACGCGCAAAGCTTCCACTAAACCATCTGGTGCATAAGCTTCAGCGGATAATCCCTTGCCTAACCTATCAACGCCTTGACCATGTAAAGAATTCACCATCATTTGCTCACTGCCAACGATATTTGCCAATTGACCATTGGCAATCAAACGCACTGGATGCGTTGGCGCATACTGTATGGCGATAGCCTCGTCTTTTGGCTCTCTATGATCGCTAAAATCAGGCACTTCGTGCACTGCTTGATGCAGCGTGCCGCCAAAAGCAACATTGATTTCTTGAAATCCACGGCAAATAGCCAGTAACGGCACACCTGTTTTTACAGCCGCTTGAATCAGCTTGAGCGTAAGCGCATCGCGCGCTGGATCTAGCGGTAATGCTGGGTTAAGTACTGTTTGGCCGAAATGTGACGGGTGAACATTCGACACCGCTCCTGTGAGTAAAACACCATCAGCCAAGGCTAATAACTCATCAATTTCCACTTGGTCGGCAATCGCAGGAATAATTAACGGCAATGCGCCAGCGGCTACTGCAACAGCCATAATGTATTTTTGCCCAGCCATATGAAAAGGATGCTCGCCCACTAGTTTGATATCAGCAGGAAGCAAAACCACAGGCCTTCTGTTTGCAGACTTTGTTGGCGCAGATTTTGGTTGTATTTTATTCATTACAAAGTTGATTTTAACGTTAATTGATCAATGACATATTCTATATGCTGCATGGTTTTATCGTTAATGGCGCAGTCTTTACAAATATTGCATTCGCTTATGCCTAAGTATACTATTCCTAAAATTGGTTATGCTGCAAGAGC
>JBDSHU010000257.1:0-3363 GCA_039918335.1 Methylotenera sp.
CTCAAGCTGAGTCTATTTTTCAACAAGCTGGCTTGAAAAGTACCGCTTCCAGACTTGCCGTCGTGGCTGTATTAGCGAATAACAATTTTCCACTTACGCATCAAGACTTACTCAAACAGCTCGCCGATAATTTTGATCGTGTTACCCTATATCGAGTACTTGATTGGCTGCTACAGCATCACATCATTCATCGGATCGCTGGCGAAGATCGTGCGTGGCGCTTTCAACTTAATGCCAACCGTCCTGCTCCCATTGAATCTAGCAATAAAAAATTACTGTCTGCAGCTACAGTCAGTTCCCGCAATATTTCTGCAAAAAAAATGCTAAACCAGCATTCACACGCGCATTTTCAGTGTAGTCAATGCGGCAAAATATTTTGCCTAGATGATGTTCATCCAAAGCTATCTAGCAGTATACCAGCCCATTTTACCGTTGATACCATTGAACTCAACATAAAAGGCAAATGTGCAGATTGCCAATCGCGTTAAATGTCTATAATCACTGGTTATCCGCAATTATATTTAACCTGAATCGCCCTTTTCAATACTGTTTAAACTAACGGATTCTATGCATTAATGCAACTTAGTTGCAATAGTTGATTTATAAATATATTATGCAACGCTGTTGCATAATATAAGAGGCAATCATGAATCATTTAGTAGTCAGCTCTAAAATCAAAAAATTACCGGTCACTGTATTATCTGGCTTTCTAGGCGCAGGCAAAACAACCCTGCTGAATCATATTTTAAATAACCGTCAAGGCAAGCGTGTAGCCGTCATCGTTAACGATATGTCAGAAGTGAATATTGATGCGCAACTCATACGTGAAGGTGGAGCACAACTCTCACACACAGATGAAAAATTGATAGAAATGAGCAACGGCTGTATTTGCTGCACCTTGCGGGAAGACTTATTAATTGAAATTCAACGGCTGGCAGAAGAAAATCGTTTTGATTACTTACTCATAGAGTCAACTGGCATATCCGAACCGTTGCCAATAGCGGAAACCTTTACGTTTAGGGATGATAACGGAATGAGCCTATCAGACATTGCACAATTGGATACGATGGTAACAGTGATCGATGGATACAATTTTTTACGTGACTATGGCTCACTTGATTTTATTTCCGACCGCGAGGAGGTTATGGGTGAAGAAGACAATCGCAGCGTTGTGGATTTGCTCATTGAACAAATCGAGTTTTGTGATGTGCTAGTACTGAATAAAACGGATCTAATGCTTACAGAAGAAATAATCTTATTAGAAAACATACTTAAAACATTGAATCCTCGTGCAGATATTGTGCACAGCAGCTTTGGCAAAGTAAATTTAGATCGTGTGATGCATACCGGTAAATTTGATTTTGAAGCTGCCCAAGATGCTCCAGGCTGGCTAAAAAAACTGCGCGGCGAACATGTACCTGAAAATGAAGAGTATGGCATATCAAGCTTCGTGTATCGGGCGCGTAAACCATTTCATCCACAACGCCTATGGGATTGGTTCGGTGCAGAATGGGCAGGCGTTATACGTTCAAAGGGCAATTTCTGGATAGCAACGCGTCCTGATTACTGCGGCAATTGGTCGCAAGCAGGCGCAATATCGCGCAATGAGCTGGCAGGCTTTTGGTGGGCGGCTACACCAAAAGATTATTGGCCAGAAGAGGCAGAACAATTAACTGCCATTAATGCACGCTGGCAAGAACCGTTTGGTGACAGGCAGCAAGAGATTGTACTTATTGGCATGAGCATGGATAAAAATGCACTTATCGCTGCATTTGATCATTGCTTACTCACGCATGAAGAAATGTTAATGGGCGCAGTAGGCCTAAATATGCAAGCTTGGGCAGTTTTACAGGATCCTTTCCCAGCTTGGAATCAGCATGATTCCATCGAAGACTTTGCAGAAGAAACTTCTTAATATTGTTTATTCAGCTAAAATTCAACTTTAACCTTACACTTAAATCTAAATTCTCAAAGCATTCAATGGATAAACGCATCCCCGTCACACTACTCACTGGCTTTTTAGGCAGCGGTAAAACTACACTTTTAAATAAACTGCTGCATCATCCATCAATGCACGATACCGCGATCATTATCAATGAGTTAGGCGATGCAGGGTTAGACCAAGTGTTTGCCAATAGCAACTTGGCACAAAATGTTGAAACTGAGCATATTGCAGACAATACAGTATTACTTAGTTCAGGTTGCTTATGCTGCACTTTAAAAAATGAGCTGGCAGATACCATGCGGGATTTATTCTTCAAGCGTGCGCTGCAAGCCATTCCAGAGTTCAAAAGACTCATCATCGAAACTACAGGCATGGCAGACCCAGGCCCGATACTTGCCAACCTTATGAATGAACCTGTGATTGAATCTACTTACAGCTTAGATGCAGTGGTTGTGACCATAGACGCCGTATATGGCCTGCAGCAAATTACAGACAATAATGAAGCGTTAAAACAAGCCGCTGTGGCAGATGTGTTAGTACTGACTAAGACTGACCTGGCTAGCGCCGAACAAATCCTTGCGCTGGAAGAAAAGCTCATTAGCATTAACCCTGGCGCTACTCAGCACAAAATCGTGCAGGGTGAGCTGGACCCAGCGTTTGTAATAGACGTAGGACTGTTCGATATTGCCACTAAACAGCCTGAGCCGCAACGCTGGTTACGTGCGCCAGACAAACCTAAATTGCCAAAAGGGACACTCCCACAAAAGACAGTTCAAACTAACCATGATGATGAAATTTCCAGCTTCACCGTCACCATGCCCTCACCGCTCAAATGGTCACAATTAAAGCCTCATCTCTTAAGGTTCTGCCAAAAGTACGGTAAAAATTTACTGCGCCTTAAAGGCATCATCCATGCCGAAGATCAATCGGCACCATTAGCAATTCATGCAGTACATTTCACGCCCTATCCGCCAACCTTGCTTGAGGGTTGGAGCGAAGAAGACCCCACTTCACGTATCGTGATTATTGGTAAAGGTTTGGATGAACTCGAGATTAGAAAAGCCTTGACGCAATTTTGATACGCAAAAATTAGTCAAATAAAAAGGGTTAACTTTTAGATGTTAACCCTCTTATTCTTAATTGCTAACCTGAAATAGTTAATCCCAGCTTAACGCACCGCCCGTTTGATATTCAGTCACGCGCGTTTCAAAGAAATTTTTCTCTTTCTTTAAATCCATCATTTCACTCATCCATGGAAATGGATTCGTTGCGCCAGGGTAAAGCACATCTAAACCGATTTGCTGACAACGGCGGTTGGCAATAAAACGCAGATATTCCTTAAACATAGTTGCGTTCAAACCCAATACACCACGCGGCATGGTGGCTTCAGCGTAACGATACTCCAGCTCAACACCCTG
>JBDSHU010000258.1:0-5049 GCA_039918335.1 Methylotenera sp.
CCGAAATAGTAGTGATCTAGATATTCCCGGCTTTGCGGTTTCTAAAGGTAAAAATGAAGCCGACGGCACGCCGCGAGAAAATAAAGGCAAGCTAGTCAATAGCAGCGCAGATAGCGATGGCGGTGCAATTGGTGCATCGCTCACCTTTGATAATGGTTATCTAGGTGCATCCTATTCAGGTTTTAACAGCAACTACGGCACGGTCGCTGAAGAAGCCGTGCGCATTGATATGAAAAGCCAACGCTGGGATATTGCTTCTGAATTTACAGACTTAGGAAACCCCTTTATTGGAAGTACAATTAGCCGTGTAAAAGTGCGTTTAGCGCATACCGATTACGAACATGTAGAACTTGAAGATGGCGAAGTTGGTACTACTTTCAAAAATCGTGGTGTCGAAGGCTCATTAGAAGCAGGTCATGCGCCTATCCATACAGCGCTTGGCAATGTAAACGGCGTAGTAGGCTTTCAGTTCCAAAACACTAACTTTGAGGCGCTCGGTGAAGAAGCCTTTGTGCCAAATACCAATACCCAGACTAAGGCACTTTATGTATATGAAGAACTGCCTATAGATCAACTTAAACTCAGTTTTGGCGGTCGATTAGGTCATACATCTGTAGATGCAAGTGCCGATGCAAAATTTGGCGCTGCACAAAATAACAGCTTTAACCCGAACAGTTATGCGTTGGGTGGGTTATATACCTTTAATCCAAATTGGTCATTTGCCACCAATCTATCACACAACGAACGTGCACCTAGCTACTTCGAGCTTTACGCCAATGGCGCACATATTGCCACTGGGCAATTTGAAGTGGGCAATAGCAATTTTGATAAAGAACGTTCAAATGGTATTGATGCGCAGATTCGCTGGAAAGATGCTAAAAACTCATTCAGCGTGGGCACTTATTACACGCGTTTCAGTAGTTTTTTAGGCTTGCTAGATACAGGGAACGTGGATCCAGTCTCAAACTTACCGATCGCTCAATTCAGTGCTTTTGCGGCTGATTTCAAAGGCTTTGAAGCGCAAGGCAAATTTAATTTAGTCGACAACCTAGACTTAACACTCACTGGTGATTATGTACGCGCAACCAATCGCGATAATGGTGATGCACTACCGCGTATTGCGCCATTACGCTTAGGTGCAGGCCTGCAATATCAAAAGAATAGTTTTGGCGCGAGAGTGAATGTACTGCATGCGTTTAATCAAGGTCGCACTGCAGAAAACGAGCTGGCAACAGATGGCTACACAGACGTGAGCGCTTTAGTAAGCTACAAATTGCCAACCAAACTCAATATAGAGCTATTCGCTAAAGCCAATAATCTGTTAAATGAAGAAATTCGCGAGCATGCTTCATTCTTGAAAGACATTTCACCACAAGGTGAGCGTTCTGTACTGATAGGTTTGCGCAGTGATTTTTAAAGCTGGTTAGTTTATACGCACGATTAATCTTAATGTAGTTGTAATAGCTGCGAACCCTAGCAAAAACAGCTTCGCTACGAATCGCACCTCTTACAACATAACTGTGGTTAAATAGGCGATTGAACCAAACACCTATCTGCGGCTCAATCTATTACTATTAACTTTGGATAACTAAAAATGAATACTATTAAATACATTATTTTCGGTGCAGTATTTTTTGTTTTAGTTGCCATTGCTTATCTTGCCGTATTTGAGTACAAAGCCGATGTTAACGGCCATCAAGGCTGGCATTTTAAATACGCTAATTTTTGATACTAGCGGCACACCGCTAGTATCAAAACAAAACCAGTTAATCTAACAGCACCAAGCCCCAAACAACAGCCACTATTGCTAGCGCTATAAACACGGCTGCACTACCAATATCTTTAGCGCGTTTAGCGAGTGCATGGTGTTCTGTCGAGGTATGGTCTACCGCTGCCTCAATTGCAGAATTCAATAACTCTACAATCAACACTAGCAACACACTCGCAATCATCAAAGCACACTCGATTGGGCTTTTTCCCAAATAAACTGCCAGCGGAATCAATACAATCGCTAAAAAAACCTCTTGCCGAAAAGCATCCTCATGCTTAAACGCAGCTTTAAATCCTTCTAATGAATAGCCAAAAGCATTCATTAAACGAGGAAGGCCCGTTTTACCTTTAAATGGACTCTCTTTAGTGGCTTTTGAATGTTGATCAGGGGTTTGCATCGTAAGCTTTCTATCAATATGAATGAAATTCTAATGCGTAAATTTTAACATGCGCTATCATTATGTTTTAAGTATCTATACACAGGTTAAAGAGATAAATATGGCACGCACAGTCAATTGTATTAAATTAGGCAAAGAAGCAGAAGGTATGGACTTTCCTCCCTACCCAGGCGAGCTTGGTAAACGTATTTATATGCAAGTTTCTAAAGAAGCATGGGCAATATGGCTAAAACAACAAACCATGCTGGTCAATGAAAACCGTTTAAGCCTAGCCGACCCAGCTGCACGTAAATATTTGACTGAACAAACTGAAAAATACTTTTTTGGTGATGGCGCGGATACTGCGGTTGGATATGTACCTGAGAAAAATTAAATTATTAAGCTTTTTAAATTGAATATAAAAGCAATGCCTAATAAAAAAGCGCCTTAGGCGCTTTTTTATTTTTTATTCCCCTACAAAGTCTCGCGCTCCATCTCTTCAACAGAAATATGGCGCACATCTTTACCTTTCACCATATACACGACATATTCTGCGATGTTTTTCGCGTGGTCACCAATACGTTCAATGGCTTTTGCTACAAACAATACTTCTAATGACATTGAAATAGTACGTGGATCTTCTAGCATGAACGTAATTAACTGACGCATTGCAGAGCGGAATTGCTCGTCAACTAACTCATCTTGCTTTGCCACCTCTACCGTTTTGCTCACATCTAAGCGCGCAAAACCATCTAAGGCAGTACGTAACATTTCACGCACTAACGCGACCATGGATTTAATCTCGTTGAAGCGCGGTTTGTACATGCGATCTTCTTCGTAAATCTTTTGTGCGGTTCTAGCAATTTTAGTAGCTTCATCACCAATACGCTCAAGGTCCGTAATGGTTTTCACCATCATCATCACCATCCGTAAATCACCTGCTGCTGGCTGACGGCGCGCAATAATGTGGCTGCAATCTTCATCAATTTGAATTTCTAACGCATTAACGCGATGGTCGTTTTCCATCACTTCTTTAGCTAATTTTGGATCCAGTTTTACCAACGCTTCAAGCGCGCTTACAATTTGTTGCTCTACTAAGCCGCCCATTTCAAGTACTTTGGCACGTACGGCTTCTAGTTCTGCGTCGTACTGCTTAAAGGTGTGTTCAGTTTGCATGTTACTTCCTTGAGTTTTACTAACGATAACGTTAGCTAATCATAATTTTCTGTTACGTGATGATAGTAGTCAAATATGACAGCAATATTTCAAGCTTAGCTTATTGTTTTACGTACTTTTTTGTTACTTATAGGTTTTAACGCCTTCTGCTGTGGCTAACAATAATATATTAGCTGGACGTGCTGCAAATAAACCATTGGTCACAACGCCAACAATTTGATTGATTTTAGCTTCCATCGCAATCGGGTCGGTAATGGTTAAACCATGTACATCTAAAATCACATTACCATTATCCGTTGTAAAGTTGCGTAATTCCGGCTGGCCACCTAATTTAACCAGCTCGCGCGCCACATAACTTTTAGCCATTGGCAGCACTTCTACCGGTAGTGGGAATTTACCCAATACTGGTACTAGTTTACTCGCATCGCAAATACAGATGAATTGTTTAGCCACTGCCGCCACGATCTTTTCACGGGTTAATGCGCCGCCACCGCCTTTAATCATGTGCATGTGCTCGGTAATTTCATCAGCGCCATCTACATAAATATCCATGCCGTCAACGCTATTCAAATCAAATACTTCTATGCGATGACTGCGCAAACGTTGTGCTGTCGCTTCAGAGCTGGCTACCGCACCATCAATCTTATGTTTTACTTTTGCCAGCTCTTCAATAAAAAAGTTTGCTGTTGAACCAGTACCTACACCAATAATGCCACTTTTTAC
This sequence comes from Methylotenera sp., assembly GCA_039918335.1. Classification (GTDB taxonomy): domain Bacteria; phylum Pseudomonadota; class Gammaproteobacteria; order Burkholderiales; family Methylophilaceae; genus Methylotenera. The sequence goes on from JBDSHU010000258.1 coordinate 4,047, forward strand.
GTATTCAACCGCTGCTTTTGCTACTTGTTGCTTTAATTCGTCCTGCGTATAGGCCATTTTAGTTAAATCCTTATATTTTCTTTATAATTGCAAACATCTAATACTATAACACTGCACGGTAGTGATTGAAAATTGCCAAATTAACGCAAAACTCATCATTAACTCTGCCATAAAATACGCCATGAATGAATCATTACTGAACATCAACGAATATTTAAGCAAAATCCAAAATTCTCGCGTGTACGATGTCGCTAAAATTACGCCGCTAGAATTACAAACCAATTTATCTAAACGCATCCATAACAGTGTATTGTTAAAACGTGAAGACATGCAGTCTGTATTCTCGTTCAAGTTGCGCGGTGCTTACAATAAAATGGTAAATCTGCCGGCAAATGTGCTCGCAAAAGGCGTCATTGCCGCTTCAGCGGGCAACCATGCGCAAGGTGTAGCGTTGGCGGCACATAAACTTAATTGCCGTGCTGTAATCGTGATGCCCACCACCACACCACTCATTAAAATTAATGCCGTAAAAGCCCGTGGCGCAGAAGTGGTGCTATTTGGCGATAGCTACTCTGATGCTTACACGCATGCGCTAGTACTTGAACAAGCTGAAGGCCTGACTTTTGTACATCCGTATGACGACCCGGACGTGATTGCTGGCCAAGGTACGATGGCGATGGAAATTCTTAATCAACATCCAGAGCCTATCCATGCCATATTCTGCTGTGTTGGTGGTGGTGGCTTATTAGCTGGAGTGGCTGCTTACATTAAAGCCGTTCGCCCGGAAATCAGGGTGATTGGTGTAGAGGCAAAAGATGCCGAAGCCATGACGGAGTCACTGAAGTTAGGCAACCGTGTGATGCTGGATCAAGTGGGCTTGTTTGCAGATGGTGCTGCGGTGAAACAAGTGGGCAAACATACTTTTGCACTCTGCCAGCAATATGTAGATGAAATGATCGTGGTGGATAACGATGCCATCTGCGCTGCCATCAAAGATGTGTTT
>JBDSHU010000259.1:0-5043 GCA_039918335.1 Methylotenera sp.
CCTCTATACTGGACGCTAACACCAAGTAGTTAACTTGCTCTACATTGCCTTGGGAAATGATCTGGCCTTGTGAATTTTGCAAATAAGTATGATGCTGCAATAAATCATTCAGGCAAACTTTATTAAAGCAAGGTCTAGGCTCTGGATGCATGATTGACCACATCACGCCAAATTCATTATCAAAGCGTGTAGTGATTTGTTGAAATTTTGATGTATTTAACTGATGAAAATCTACGACTGCGTTCATGCTATTCTCCTAATTGAATTGATTAATTACATTGAAAACTTAGTTTATGCGGACAACTATAGTCTCAACATCAAATCATCTCAAGATAAATGCATTTATGATTTAAAAAACATGCATAAACTTTATAAGTTTATGCACCAAAAATATTGTTTTTGTGGTTAATTTCAGTCGAATTTAGTATGTATTTCAACCTTATGAGAATGACATATAAAATCTAACTCACTTTACTTACTTTGCCATCGAAATCTAGCCATTGCTGATTTTCATAATCATATAATTTGCAATGCCTTTTTACTTGCCTGAGCCATGTAAATGTAAATGATTCAGAAACAGCCTTTTCACCTATTAACATATTAAGCTTCACTTGCGCTTCTGGGAGCTTGTAGCAAGGAATTCCAATATGTGCATGATGTGCGGCGTGATCATAAACATAATGCATGAGTAGGGATAAAAATTTAGGGAATTTTAATTGCACAGAAATATAGTCTTGGCGGCCTTCCTCATGACGATTGGGCTTGTTCTTAAACCATATCACTCGTGGATGCGTGTGTTGCACAAAGACAGTAAACGCAAATAGTGATTGAAATATATAAAATGGGATAATAAATCCGCAAATCAAAGCTATTATCGCACTAGTTTCAGAATACATAGGCGCACTGATTAATAGTGCTATAAATCCCAAAAAATATGCCATTAAATATATTGTATGAGGCCACGCTGCTTGCTGCACGTGCTTTGGCATATTGCTACGCGGAAAACACTTCACTTGAGACCATCGCTCAAAAATATAATAAACACCAAAAGACCACAAGGAAGTTGATCGATAGAATCGATATTTAAATTGTTGCCATCTACTCAAATTTTTATATTCAACTAATGAAAGAGGTGTATAAGAATCAGGATGCAATTCATTGGTATTATGGTGATGTAGATTGTGATGATCATAAACCCAGAGCCTGTAATTAAACAAACCAGGTGTAAATGAAATAATTGAAATCCATTTATTTAGTTGCCGTGACTTTGTAAGTATATTGTGCGCTGAATCATGACCTATGGTGGCTAAATTCGCCATTTTGGCACCTGCAAAAATTCCAGCAACTATTTTTACCATCAGCCATGGCACAAATAAAACTGCAGCAATAGCAGCGACATAACTGACGATGTCGACTATAAAAATAGTAACGCCCGCCCTTGTATTAGGCGTTGCGTATTCAGATAATGCCTTGCGTACTTCTTTTGCTGAAGGTGATGCAATCAATTTACTTGCCTCTTAAATCTTATGAAGATATTCATGTCACTGTATATTTAGTTAAAAAGAGTAAGTATATTGTGCGCTTAGAATATTTGCATAATTATCGTAATTACCTTTTAAATTATCCCTTAAAGCAGGTATCGCACTTTCAGTCGCTTTATTTAAAGTACTGCCTTCAAAAAATATATGGGTATATGCAACATCGATACTACTAGTAGGTGAGAGTTTATATCCTCCGCCTAAAGACAGCCAGATCCGGTCACTGTCTGGAATACGCGGTGTTCTGAATTCATTCGGCACAGGGCTTTCATCATAAGCGATGCCCGCACGCAATTTAATACGATCGTTGTATTTATAATTGGTACCTACTGCAACCCTAATTGCATTTTCCCAGTTTTGAGGAATGCTAGCGACTTGAGTTCCTGAGTTTCTAAGTACAGTTAAATCTTTAAAGGAACTCCATCCTGTCCAGACTATATCACCAGATATACCCCATTGATCGTCTATTTGATGGTAGAGCGCTAGCGACACATTATCAGGTGTGACAAGTTTGGCGGATACATTACCTTTTGAGAAGGCAGGATTAGCTGCTAATGGCGCGGGTACATTACTAAAAGAAACCGTACCTTCTAGTTTTTCATGAACCTTAGATCGATAAGATATACCTAAACGTGTTGCATCAGTTAATTGGAATATTGCTCCGGCATTCCATCCAAAACCCCAATCATCTCCCTTAATTGTGGCTATACCATCACGTCTTTGAAATAATGCCGGAGCACCCAATAGTGTTCCAAAATCTACAGCATTGGTCAGCTCTGCTTCAGCACGCATTGCCGAAATACCAAAACCTAAAGAAACTTGTTCATTCACTTTAAAGGCAATGGAAGGGTTAATATTAATGGTTTTGAGGTCTGATTTTATACCCTGATAACGCCCTACCCAGTCTTTGTCATATTCGGTTTTTAGCCCGAATAAAGGGCTCATCGCAATACCTAATTTGATATCTTGCGTAATTGCTTTTGCATAACAAATATTGGGTATAAATGCCCAGCTTCCGCCATCTCCACCATCTCCACCTGGTGTTGCAAGGCCTCCGGTGGCTGCAGAGCGTGTGGAACCGTCATTATCAAAATTAGCTGAAGGCCTAGCCGCATGCACACCTATTACCAACTGTTCATCAGGTAAATAAGTCATTCCGGCAGGGTTAAAATAAAGAGTGCTGGCATCTTCTGCAGCTGCAGCACCGCCTGCAAAAGCATTACCCATCGTTGCGCTTTGTTCTATAAGACCAAATCCAGCAGCACTAGCTGTTTGCATTGTATGGAACATCATTACAGCGAATAACGACTTGAAACAAATATTTTTACTCATTACCTATCCTAAATTTATGCACAAAGAATTATTAAAAACTTAAATTGTATCTAGATTTAAGCTAAATCATATTCGCATAATAACTATGATTACTTGCAATACTTATTTAAAGTTTTTATCTTAAGATAGTATCGTAAAAAAAGCCCACTTACGTGAGCTTTTTTTATTTTGGTGGCCCCCCTGTGAGTCGAACACAGCACCAACGGATTATGAGTCCGCTGCTCTAACCAAGCATGAGCTAGGGGGCCAAAACCTTTAAAAACGTTATTCTAAACTAAGAATTTAAACTGCGACCAATTAATCTTGGCCAGTTTCTAAGAAGCTACGTAAACGTTCTGATCGTGTTGGATGACGTAATTTGCGTAACGCTTTGGCTTCAATTTGACGAATACGCTCACGTGTTACATCAAACTGCTTACCGACTTCTTCTAGCGTATGGTCGGTATTCATTTCAATACCAAAACGCATGCGTAAGACTTTTGCTTCACGAGGGGTGAGTGATTCTAGGACTTCACTCGTTGCATCACGCAAACTGGCATAAATAGCGGCATCCACTGGCGCAAGCGTTTGGCCATCTTCAATGAAATCACCTAAATGTGAATCTTCATCGTCGCCAATCGGCGTTTCCATGGAAATTGGTTCTTTACTGATTTTCAAGATTTTACGAATCTTGTCTTCAGGCATTTCCATCTTTTCTGCTAATAATGCCGGATCTGGCTCTACGCCTGTTTCCTGTAAAATCTGACGGCTGATACGATTCATTTTGTTAATCGTTTCAATCATATGCACAGGAATACGGATCGTACGCGCTTGGTCGGCAATAGAGCGCGTAATTGCCTGGCGAATCCACCATGTTGCATAGGTTGAGAATTTGAAACCACGACGGTATTCAAATTTATCTACCGCTTTCATCAAGCCGATATTACCTTCTTGAATCAAATCCAAGAACTGCAAACCACGGTTGGTGTATTTTTTTGCAATAGAAATCACCAAACGCAAGTTGGCTTCAATCATCTCGCGCTTCGCACGACGTGCACGCGCCTCGCCAGTAGACATTTGCTTATTGATTTCTTTAAGCTCTTTGATTGGTATACCCACTTTGGCTTCTAAATCAATCAATCGTTGTTGTTGATCTAAAACAGAGTGGTTATAACGCGCTAATTTCTCTACATAAGGCTTATCGGCTTTTAGTTCTTCAGCAAACCAGTCCAAGTTACTTTCATTACCCGGGAATGATTTAATGAAATGCAAACGTGGCATACCAGATTTTTCTACACAGAAATCCAGCACTTTACGCTCATGACCACGCACGGTTTCAACTAAATCACGCACTTGGTCACATAGGCCTTCAACTTGTTTTGCTGAGAATCTAAACGCAGTAAGCTCCACTAAAATTTCAGACAATAGCGCTTGATACTCAGGGTCTTGTGAACCATTAGCAGCTAAAATTGGTGTCATTTTTTGGTGTGCAATACGTACTACGGCAAAGCGTTTAAGCACCTCTTCTTTTAGTTTAGCTAATGCTTCTGCTGAAATAGCCGCTGCTTTGGCACCATCTTCATCGTCGCCTTCATCTTCTTCAGCTTCTGGCTCATCTTCCTCAGCCGTTTCTACAGTCATTGCATCATCTAAACCAATGTCAGAATCAATCAAACCATCGACTAAATCGTCAACACTCAACTCATCATTTTCAACTTTATCGACCATTGCCAACAAAGCTGCTACTGTTGTCGGGCAGGCGGCAATCGCTTGCACCATATGTTTCAGGCCATCTTCAATGCGGCGTGCAATCTCAATTTCGCTTTCACGCGTAAGCAAATCCACTGTACCCATTTCACGCATATACATACGCACAGGGTCCGTAGTACGGCCAAATTCAGAATCTACAGTTGCTAATGCCTGCTCAGCTTCTTCAACCGCATCTTCATCTGTTACAGCTGCTGGCGCGTCAGACATTAACAACACTTCAGCATCAGGCGCTTCTTCGTACACCTGTATACCCATGTCATTGATCATGCCGATGATGCCATCGATCTGCTCAGAGTTTTGTACATCGTCTGGCAAGTGATCGTTAATTTCAGCGTAGGTTAAGTAGCCACGCTCTTTACCCAATACAATCAGCGTTTTAAGGCGCGTGCGAAGCTCTTCAGCATTAGCTTCCTGCAGCTCAGGA
>JBDSHU010000260.1:0-3920 GCA_039918335.1 Methylotenera sp.
CGCGCGAAGACGCCAAATATTTACATGTCATTAAAACTTTTGTCGAAAACAGCAAAACTGGCGACAAAAGTGAGCTTAATGCAGTGCCTGAAAATGCGACTATTTGGCCAAACGTGACCTCAACTCGCGATAATTGCTTGGGTGGGGATTGCAGTTATTACAAAGACTGCTTCGTTATGGAAGCCCGTAAACAAGCTTTAGCGGCCGACGTGGTGGTGGTGAATCACCATCTATTCTTTGCCGATGTTATGCTGCGTGACGAAGGTGTGGCTGAGCTTTTGCCAAGTGCTAATACGGTGATTTTCGATGAAGCGCATCAATTGCCCGATGTGGCAGGTCTGTTTTTTGGCGAAGATGTTTCTACTAGCCAGTTAATAGAATTATCGCGTGATTGCACAGCCGCACATTTGACGTTAGCAAAAGATTGTATTGAACTAGGCAAGGCAATTCCTGGGTTAGAAAAGGCCGCTAAGGATTTCAGGCTGGTTTTTGCCTATGAGGGTTCGCGTTTCCCCGTGCAAAAGGCATTAATACTTAAAGGGTTTGAACCCGCTTTTGCGCATATGCAAGCTCAATTAAAAGCTTTATCGGCAGTACTCGAAACGCAAGCCGCGCGTGATCCCCTACTGGAAAAATGCTGGCAACGAAGTGAAGCTTTATATGATTTATTCAGCCGCTGGCAATCTGCCGAAAATAATAATCTAGTTCGTTGGGTAGAGGTGTTTACGCATTCTGTGCAGTTGCATGCGACGCCTTTAAGCGTGGCAGAAGGGTTCGGTAAGCAACTGAATGCGCAGTCACGGGCTTGGATATTCACCTCTGCCACACTGGCAGTTAAAAGTGATTTTAGCCATTACGTTGCCCAAATGGGCTTGCAAACGGCTAATACTGGTTTTTGGGAAAGTCCCTTCAATTACCAAGAGCAGGCCCTGCTATATGTACCGCCTGATATGCCAGATCCCAATAGTCCTAGCTATACAGCCAGTGTGGTTGCTGCAGCATTGCCTGTATTACAAGCCAGTGGCGGCAGGGCGTTCGTGTTATCGACTAGTTTGCGTGCCATGCGCGAGATACATGCGCTATTAAAAGAAGCTTTTATCGAAAACGGTATTGAAAGTCCGTTGTTATTACAAGGCGAAAGTTCTCGCACTGAATTGCTGGATCGTTTTCGCAAGTTAGGTAACGCAGTCCTAGTCGGCTCGCAAAGTTTTTGGGAAGGCGTTGATGTACGCGGTGAGGCGCTTAGTGTCGTGATCATCGACAAGCTGCCATTTGCACCGCCAGATGACCCAGTGCTATCTGCCCGTGTCGATAAATTAAATGCCGAAGGCAAAAACGCCTTTATGGAATATCAACTGCCGTATTCAGTGATTACCCTGAAGCAAGGTGCAGGGCGGTTAATACGCGACGAAAAAGATAGAGGCGTGCTCATGATTTGCGACCCGCGCCTAATCGGTAAATCATACGGTAAAAAAATATGGCAAAGTTTGCCACCTTTTAAGCGGACTAGAGTGTTGGCAGATGTGCAGTCTTTTTTTGATAGCGATAGTTAGTATTAATATAGTTAACACCTAGAGTTATGATTGTTATTCCTGAAACCGAATATGAACTCACCGCCATTCGTGCGCAAGGTGCAGGCGGGCAGAATGTGAATAAAGTATCCAGTGCGATTCACTTGCGCTTTGATATTTCTGCTTCATCATTGAGCGATTGGCTTAAAGATAAACTACTGCACTTAAAGGACAATCGCATCACTGACGAGGGCGTGTTGGTATTGAAAGCCCAGCAATATCGTACGCAGGAAGCCAATAAAAAAGATGCGATTCAACGTTTGCATGAAATTGTTAATGCTGCAAATCAGGTGAAACCTACACGTTATGCAACGCGTCCAACTTGGGGAGCGCAAAAGCGCAGGTTAGAAAGTAAATTGCAACGTGGGCAAATCAAGCAGATGCGTGGCAAAATAGCGTCTGATTAAAATGAACATAACATAACGTGAATTTATTAGCACTCGATACCTCTACCGAATTTTTATCGCTGGCCATATTAAAAGGCGATGAACAGTTTACATTTGACGTTAACGCTGGACAGACGCATTCGCAAATCATATTGCCGCAGATTCAAGCTTTACTTGAGGCTGCGAACATTCAACTAAAAGAATTGCACGGCATTGTCTTTGGTGCGGGTCCTGGTTCCTTTACCGGCGTGCGTATTGCGGCGGGCGTAGCGCAAGGTTTGGGTTTTGGGGCTAATTTGCCGGTGGTGGGTGTTTGTACCTTGTTGGCATTGGCAGAGGCGAGCGGCGCTGATAAGGTCATCGCTTGCTTGGATGCACGCATGGGTGAGGTTTATCACGCGGCTTATGCAAAAAATGTAAATGAAAAAAATGTTAGCCAATGGCAAACAATTGTTGAGCCTGGTCTGTATAAACCAGAAGGTGTACCTGCGATAGCGGGGAGTAATTGGGTAGGCGTCGGCAGCGGTTGGCAAACTTATGCGGTACAGTTAAACGTTGTTTATGACGAACAGTTGCAATCTTCACAGCCAGCGTTATTGCCGACGGCCAGTGCGCTAATTAAATTAGCGCAGCCAATTTTTGCAAGCGGCGAGGCTAAATCCGCCAGCGAAGCGATGCCAATTTATATTCGGAATCGCGTTGCGCTCAAAACTTTTGAACGAGAACAGGGTGTGCGTTTATGAGTGCCGTACTTAAAGAGCAGTACAAGTTTCGTCCCATGGGGATGGACGACTTGGATGTAATCATGGAAATCGAGCCGCAAATATATCCGCATCCGTGGACGCGAGGTAACTTTAGTGACTCGCTCAATTCAGGCTATAGTGCTTGGGTATTGTTGCTGGATGAGCATATTATTGGTTACTCGCTACTCATGATGGTATTGGATGAAGCGCATTTGCTCAATTTGAGCATTGCAAAGTCCTATCAGAAGCAGGGTTTAGGTCGATTTTTATTAGAGCATATGCTGCAGATTGCTAGGAATCATCATGCGGCCAATATGTTCTTAGAGGTGCGTCCAAGTAATATTTCCGCCATTGCTTTATACGAAAATATTGGTTTTAATGAAATGGCCATTCGACGTAATTATTACCCTGCAGCCACAGGCCGTGAAGATGCGGTTTTAATGGGTTTGGCACTATGAGATTAATACAGGGCTTGATGTCATGATGACACGTGAGGATATGCTGCGCGAGCTTGAATTGTTGCCAATCTGGACGTTACGCCAGCAATTGCAAAGACCTGAGACAGAGTCAGTGCTAGTCCAAACGACATCTGTAATTACTGATTCCGTTTCTACAAATGCTGTTTTGCAAACTGATACTTTATTAATATCGACTGAACCTTTGCAACCTTTAGTTGCAGAGTTGATACCTTTAGAGTCGATAGAGCAAGAGTTAGATAAACAAGCATCGGATACAGCCGAAGCAATCATCAAAGAATTTCTACATATTGCTAGCGAAGATGGTGATTGGCTGTTTGTATTGCCAGATGAACTGCAGCCTGATGAAACACTTTTGTTCTCTAATATTTTAGTAGCGATGCGTATTAAAGCTAAGCTAACAAATACGCTAGCAATGACTGATGACGTTTTAGCCACCACACTGCCTAAAATAATCATTGCTATGGGTGAGGCAGCGGCACAGTATTTGTTGCAATCTTCAGAAAGCTTGGCGAGCTTGCGCGGCAAACTTCATACACTGCAAGGTATTCCATTAGTGAGCACATATGATTTGGCGCATTTGTTAAAAACTTTGTCAGATAAATCAAAAGTGTGGGATGACTTGTGCCTTGCAATGCAAGCGCTACAAGACTTGAAATCTACGGCTTAGGCACAATCTTCAAGGTAATATAATCGATAAGTCATATAACGCGTTTTTAATATATTGGTTATCTCAAAAAAGGA
>JBDSHU010000261.1:0-2730 GCA_039918335.1 Methylotenera sp.
ATCACTGGATAAGCGCCAATTGGCAGTGCCTTTGTCACTGGTGACAGGGTAGTACATGAGTGCACTTAAAGTAGGTAACTTTTTAGAGTGCGAGCCAGGGCATCTGCCACTTGTTGAATAAGCCATATGGGATTTATGGTCTGCACTGTCTAGGTCTTTGCCATTCCAGCAGTCTGGAAATGTGACGGAGACGGTAACTAATCCGCCTTTATTACAACTTACCAAATATGGCCTGCGTGAGGCATATTTTTCGTTACACTCAAACCACTCATGCGCTTGTGCTGAATCTGAGGCCATATTTCCAGCAATCATTTTAAGACCACGCGGGATTTCCTGCACTTTGCCGTGCTTGTAATACAATAGTGCGTTACGTGGCTTGAGTGGAGCTCCACTTTCAGTGTCTATCATGGCAGGCGCCCAATAAGCGGTGCGGTTCATAATGCCGCCGTTGCAAGTGCTATTGCCCGTAGTGCGAATGCTTTCAGCGGTAGAAAGATAATTCACGTCGGTATTTCCAAAATAAACATGAAGATGCGCTTTACCTTGCTGGTTTGGGTAAACAATCGCATCATCATTATTCATATGCGAGTAATCGCAAGAGACACGGAATGCACCTTTATCTTCGCGACTATCCGCAAGCGGTTCTGCTGAATCACGGATTCTTACTGTGTCAAAACCAGCTTCAGGCGGAGGTACTAAAGCAAGATTTGGATGTGGCATGTTACTCATTTCCATTGGTGCTGGCTCAACGGCTCGAATAACATCAGGTTGTGCACTTGGCATTAACGCTTCAGCATAATAAATTTTATTGTGCATTTCGGTTTGCTTAATATCTTGCATAGCTTGTGCAGTCTCATTGGACTTTTGTGGCGGGTATAAGCCACTATCAGGCATTTGTATCGTCAAGGCTTTTAACGGCGTAGAGGCTAGAGAAAATATCATGCAAGGCAAGGCAATTGATAGCTGTAAATACTTAGCTTTGTTTTTCATCTAAATACTCCTAACAAAATAAATCGTCAATCATCAGACTCAAACGTAAAAATTACTTAAACAATCTTAATCATTCACCCTGTGTATTAACCAGTGCATTTTGTACAGTTTGCCCTATTTGTGCAAAATTCAAATCCCCCATTAGTGTTAACATAAAACTTATTGTTATTTACATACACCAATAGATATATTAATTATAAAACTACACAGGGTTAACTTCATAATGCTTAAACTATTATTTTATATCGCGGTTTTATTGTTAGCTTTTGTTGGGTATCGTAGCTATGCATCTAATAGCCACCCCTTGCAAATTGGCGACGATGCGCCCAGCTTTACCCTGAATGACGCACAAGGCCAAACGCATTATTTATCAAATTATGCAGGTAAATATCTAGTGCTATATTTTTATCCAAAAGATGACACGCCAGGCTGTACCAAAGAAGCTTGTCATTTTAGAGACGACATGGCGCAGCTAGAAAAATTAGGCGCTAAAGTAGTGGGTATTAGTGTGGATAACAGCGCTTCACATGCTGATTTTGCTAAAAAGTATCATCTGCCTTTTCCGTTGCTATCAGATACTAACGGTAGCGTGGCCGGTAGTTATCATGCGTTAACCAATTTTTATGTGGTAAAAATTGCTAAACGCTACACGTTTTTAATTAACCCGGCCGGCAAAATAACCAAGATATATACAAACGTAGATACCTCTAAACATTCACAACAAATCATCGATGACTTAAAAATTATTCAATCTATATAATGAGTTAATCACTTTAACCATGTCACATTACAATCTACATTTAATTGAGATTGTTGTAGTTATTATCTTACTAGTGAGCTTAGTTGCAGGTGGCATCAGACATGCAGAAAAATTAAAAACCAGTGAACAGCTATGGAAATTTGCGTTAGAGGGTGCTGGCGACGGTGTTTGGGATTGGGATATTGAAAACGACATGGCGCACTTCAATACTTTATCTAACTTGCCTAATCTCACATTGCTGAACAATAGGCTTAAACTGACCTTAGCCTATGCCAAACGCGAAAAAAATTGCTCGCCATCATGTTTATAGATTTAGACCAATTCAAATAAATCAATGACTTATATGGGTATGAAGCTGCGATGATGCACTTAAACAAGTAGCACAACGCTTAGTCGCTTGTGCACGCGAATCAGATACAGTCGCCAGATTAGGTGGTGACGAATTTGTGATATTGCTACCGATAATAGAAAATGAAAGTGATGCCCTATTAGTGGCCAATAAAATTGTTGAAGCTGTGATTAAGCCCATTACAATTTCAGAGCCTGCTAATAACACACCAACCAATGTGTATGTCTCTGCCAGTATTGGCGTGACTATTTACCCGCAACACGGTAAAGATGAAAAACTATTAGTGATTAATGCAGATATGGCCATGTATCAGGCAAAGAAAAAGGGTAAAAATCAGGCTAAACTGTTTGATACTGCGATGCTTAAGTAATGAACATTATTCAGTTTTTAGAACTATTTAAAACTAAAAGTATAAAGTGCATCAACCGCGCTTTCTGTGCCAGTTTCGGCTTGTAGCGCCCAACGCGGTGTAATGTTAAAAGTGAGTCTGGCAACGTCTAACAAGCCGCTGATACTTTTTTCATAACTCAAATACAGCTGAGAAGATAATCGTTTGCCAAATGTGAGTGATGCAGTTTCAGCGTCAGCGCCGGAAAAGCTAAACTCATCAAGCCCCGCAGCCCGTGCAAGT
>JBDSHU010000262.1:0-3075 GCA_039918335.1 Methylotenera sp.
AATAATCGGGCGTTTAATACGCAAAGTATCCATGATGGTTTGAAGCAACTCACGGAATATATAGACTTTTGGCCCTGCCAATTGGTAGGTTCTACCATAAGTATCAATATTTTCAAGGCTATTCACAAAGCAACTGGCAACATCTTCAACCCATACCGGCTGAAATTTGGCATTAGGTTTAGCAAGCATAATGACTGGCATAAGCTTGATAAGTGAAGCGAATAAATTGATAAAGCGATCATCTCTACCAAAAATAATAGATGGTCTAAAAATAGTAATATAAAGCTTATCTTTTAATTCCAAAATAGCCGTTTCGCCAGCAGCTTTAGAACGTAAATATTGGCTAGGCGCAGCTTTATCGGCCCCTAAGCTACTCATATGCACCAGCCGTTTAACACCTAAATCTGCGCATATTTTTGCTAGTTGCGCAGGTAACTGATGATGCATATTATTAAAGCTTACATGGCGGCCTTGATGCAAAATACCAATGAGATTGATGACCGCATCTGTGCCTCGTAGCGCTACGTTTAAAGCTCTGTAATCCAGCACATTGCATTCTTCTACTTGTACATTTGGCAATAAAAATAGATGTTTAGCTGCCTCGCGGCGGCGTGTGAGTACTTTGACTTGATAACCCGCCGCATCTAACTTAGCAACAATTGCACTACCTACAAAACCTGAACCGCCCAATACGCATACTTCTTTTAATTGCATGTTAAATCCTATACTTCATATTTTATTTAATGTTTTCTTTATTAGGTAAATTTCTTTGATGATATGGCGTCTATTCGCTATCTTCTTCAATCACTTCTGGCTTGCCACTCCCAGGTACAACACCCAAGCGTGACTTTAACGATTGTATTTTAGCGCCTAAACGCGGTGCATAAATATGCGCATTCGCCATGACTTTTTGTACATAATTTCTAGTTTCAGCAAACGGGATACTTTCGATATAAATTGCGGCTTCTAGCGGCTGACTCCCCATCCAGCGTTTTGCGCGGCTTGGTCCTGCATTATAGGCAGCCGTTGCCATTACGGCTTGGCCGCCCATTAAATCTTGGGTATAGCGCATGTAATAAGTTCCAATTTGCACATTAGCGCTTAAATCATGAATCATGTCATTGGTGTATCCATCCAAGCCCATACGCTTGGCTGCCCATTTTGCAGTGGCTGGCATCAGCTGCATAAGCCCTGCAGCGCCTACGCCCGATTTTGCATAATGCATAAATCGGCTTTCCTGACGAGTTAAGCCGTAGACCCAAGCTTCGTCTAACTTTTCATCACTGGCTGAAGCACGAATCAAATTACGATACGGTGTTGGATAACGTAAATTAAAGTCGTGTAATAGTTTGGTATTGTCTGCTGTAGTAATAGCAATATCGTACCATTTTTGCCTAGCTGCATATTCTGCAGCAGCCAGTAGTTGTTTATCATCAAAGTTACGCATTGCCCATACCCATTCGGCCTTTGCCTCCCAACGCATATCTAAACGTTGTAATTCAACCGCACGTTTAATCGCTGGTTGACTGGCAATTGCCATCACTTCGTTTTCAGTAACAGTGTAATCCTCTGCTGGTATGTTATTAATGGCTTCTAACTCATCTGAAGCCAGCCAACCGTAATAATGGCGCTCTTTTGAAAGTTGGCTCAATAAAGCATTTGCCTCAACCGCATGTTCATTTTCATATACCACTTGCTCTTTTAAAGCGCGCGCTTTCCAATAACGCCAAGCGCTTTCTTCGGATTGCTTGGGTTGCATCGCGGAGATTGTACTCAATACAGCATCCCAATCATTCGCACGTAACGCTGCACGAACTTGCCAGGCCAACTGCTCTTTATCTAAATTGGTATCTTTTGCAAGTGCGTAGTAATCAAGTGCCTGCGGATGATGTGCACGCGCAGCATGATAAGCCACGCGCCCCCAACCAAAAGCGCGATTTTTAGCATCAAATAAACTTTGCACGTTATCGTAAGTGCTCACTGCATCCTCTAATTTACTGCGTGCTAGACGGTCAAGCGCATAAAGATTGACCTCAGCACCAAAACGACTTTTGAATGACACGGTTTTTTTATCTAATATTAGCTGTGGCGTTTGATAAGCGCGATCCAGCAACTTTAGGTCCGCAGTATCGATATTTGGTAAGCGTAGCGTGATGCTTTTAGCTAAGCCCAATTTTCCATCTTGCAAGGCTAATCTAAATCTTGCCCAAATATCATCAGTGCTGAGTGCGCCTGTTTTTTGCAACGCATCAAACAGCTGATTACAATTACTCGGCAAATCTGTCGTCGTCAACCATAAGGTTTTAGCTTGGGCTGAAATATCACTATCGCCTAACTGCGTATGGCCAAACATGCCATAACATTGCAATGCAACATCCTCACGATGGAAATTTGCTAGATGCTCAAAAAATGTTGGCCAATTTTGCTCTTTAGCCAGTTTTTTCAACCACTCGCCGCGTACGCGGTCAGCAAATGGCAATTCAGCATATTGCGATAAAAAATTCAGCACTTCGTCATCTGGCGCTTGCTCAAGCCTGAGCAACATCAGCCAATAATCTGTATAAGGCGCTAAAGAGTATTGTTGGGTGTTTAATTGGGCGGCATCTTCTGCCAATGCGATTTCATTCTTAGCCGCATAAGATTCACGTGCATGCTGGAATAAGGCCTCATCGGATAAGGCATTAGCATGATGTGAAACAGAAATGACTAGCAGCGCTAACAGTAGGCGAATCATTAACAAAGGCACGCCCCTTTTTTTTGTATTAATATGGCTAGCAATAATTCGCTAGCTTATTCAAATTTGTTTATACACTTAACCCGATTAAAGATGTTAATCACCAAGTTTACATCGGTGATTCAAGCTAATAATTAGGCTCTGGTACAAGTGTATTAGTTCGCGACAAAAACTCCCCGGGTGCATCTTCTACTTTGTCAAAAGTAATATATTCCCAAGCCGTTTCGTCTTGCAATAGCGCGCGTAATAACTGATTATTAAGCGCATGGCCAGATTTAAACGCATAAAAAGCACCCAAAATCGGATGACCTAACATGTACAAATCACCAATAGCATCTAAT
>JBDSHU010000263.1:0-3356 GCA_039918335.1 Methylotenera sp.
TTGATTAAACTTCCAGCAAACTTGAGTGGTAAGCAGCAAAAATTTGTTTCATTATCCAGCGTGATCAGAGCGCATTTAGCAGGCTTATTTACTGGGCGAGAAGTGCTTAACTTCTCCCAATTCAGGGTCACGCGGCATTCTGACCTAGCGGTAGATGAGGAAGATGTTAAAAACTTACGCACCGCGTTAAGAAAGGGGCTGGTACAGCGCAATTTTGGTGATGCTGTTCGCTTGGAGGTTTCACATGGTTGTGATGAAAAATTAGCTAAATTTTTGCTGCAGCAGTTTGATTTACCTAAACAATCGCTTTACCGTGTGCATGGCCTTGTGAATTTGGCTCGGTTGATGCAGTTAGCCGATTTGGCAGAGGGAAATCACCTTAAATTTACGCCGTTTGAACCTAAGGTGAGCCAGCAGTTAGTCGCCAATCAATCGATTTTTACGCAGTTGAAAGAGCGTGACATCTTGATTCATCAGCCGTATGAAAGCTTTGAGTCTGTGATTGATTTCTTACGCGAAGCGGTCAATGACCCGGATGTATTATCCATTCAGCAAACTATTTACCGCACAGGTGCAGATGCCCGCATGCTCAAATTGCTACAAGAGGCAGTGCGCCGAGGCAAAGAAGTGATGGCAGTCGTTGAGCTAAAAGCCAGATTTGATGAAGAAGCCAATATTAACTGGGCAGAGGCATTAGAGTCAGTGGGCGCACAAGTGGTATACGGTATCGTTGGCTTGAAAACGCATGCAAAAATGCTGTTAGTGATGCGCCGGGAAGGTAGGCAACTTAAACACTACGGCCATGTTTCTACTGGAAATTACAATCCACGAACGGCACGACTGTATACCGATGTGAGCATGCTAACAGCTGACCCACAAATTACCCGTGATATGGAGCATTTGTTTAGGCACATTGCCAGCCAGGTTCAATTGCCGCGTATGCAAAAGTTACTGGTTGCACCATTTAATTTGCATAGACGTATGCTGGCCCAAATTAGAACTGCGGAATTAGCGGCAAAATCCGGCAAACCCGCACGTATTATTCTTAAAATGAATGCATTAACAGACATCGCACTGACACAAGGTTTGGTGAAAGCGGGGCGTGCTGGCGTAGAGATTGATCTTATCCTACGTGGCGCGTGTATCTTGCCTGTCAATGCGCCAGGATTGGATGGCCGTATACGTGTACGCTCTGTGATTGGCAGATTATTAGAGCATTCCCGCATCTTTTATTTTGAGATTGGTGAAACGGAAAGTATGTGGCTTTCTAGTGCAGACTGGATGAACCGTAACATGATGCGCCGTGTTGAAATTGCCTGGCCAATCGTGGATCCAAAAAATCGTGCAAGGATTCTACAAGAGTGCTGTCAGCTTTATTTAGATGATAATAAAGATGCTTGGCTGCTCGACTTAGATGGCACTTATGTTGAAAGTGCAAAATCTGCCAGTAAAGCAAAAAATAATACTCCGGAACATGTATTAAGTGCACAACGACAGTTATTGCAAAAGTATGCTGAATAAAAAAGACTATTAGTGAGAGTGATATGGCTAACTTGATTCTATGGCGACATGCTGAAGCCGAAGCGCAAAGTACCAGTGGTGCAGATATAGATCGCGCGTTAACCAAGCGTGGTCATAAAGATGCTGCGATTATGGCTAAATGGCTGAGTCAGCACTTACCTGCGGATGCCGAAATCTTATGCAGCCCGGCGTTACGCTGTTTACAAACGGTCGACGAGTTAAAAAGTTTAAATAACTTTGAAGTTAAAGTAGCTGATTTTTTAAGTGTAGATCATTCAGTAGAGATAATAGCCAAACAAGTCACTAATAATGACGTTAATAAAACCATCCTTATTATTGGTCATCAACCAAATCTAGGCTTGTTAATTGGCAAATTGCTGGGCATGCATGACAGAGCTTGTGTCGTAAAAAAAGGCGCAGTTTGGTGGCTGCGCCAAAGATTTACTAATGATGCTAATGGCATACCGCAAACCTATCTATTCATGGTGCAGCATCCCGATTTTTAAGGTTATTTCTTTTTCGGCCTACCCGTTTTAATCGCAGGCACTTTACTCATTGCAGCTTTTAAAGCTGCATCAGTCATTGCAGTTAGCTGCATAATTCCGGCACGAAGCAGTTCACTTTTTTTAGCGGGTTGGCCTAGTTTTACCAAGCGTTCTTTTAATACATAAAATTGTGCGTATTCAGCTTTAGGCATAGTAAAGCTGTCGCGCTCCATCTTTAATTTAGGTGCTTTTTCTTTTTCTACCTTAACAACTTTAGCTTTTATAGCTTTTTTTGGAACCGCAACGACAATCGTGGGTGCTTTGGCTGGGCTTGGTTTAGCAGCAGCAGGTTTAGCAGCTGGGATTTTTGCAGCGACAGGTTTGGTCGTAACAGGTTTTTTTACAACATCAGTTTTTACTACAGTCGAACTTAACGCGGCAGCTTGTAGCGGGTTGATTTTTGACATAGTGAACTCCTTAAAATAAACGGTATAAATAGTTTATACCGTTTATTTCTAAATGCAATATCATTTTTGTGACAGAAAAATGACTTTTTTTGCTAATGTTTATTTCAACCTTTATGCGGTATTAAGTAATAAAGACCAAGTAGTTTTTTGCCAGACGAGTATTTCTTCACTTAGCAAATAGTAGGATTGAGGATATTTTTCTGGCCAAGATTTTGGTAAAGTTAACGTGATTTCATCGCTTAAATAATGCAGCTGAATGCCGCGTAGATTAGGCATCTGTCGTGCATGACATAGAATAACCGCCAAACGTAAGCAAGCGAGCTGCATGACAAAGATACGGTCGGAAAAGTCGGCTTCCAGTCGTTTTAACTTTCCTCTATGACCCAATATCAACAAGCTTAAACAATGCAGTTCACTTTGGGAGAAGCCGGGTGGTTCGGCATGATCTAGAATATAAGCCCCATGCAGGTGTGCGTCGATGGGTGAAATCATGCCGCCAATTTCATGCAGCAATCCAGCCCAGTGTAATTTCCGCGCATGCGTCTCACGTTCGCCTGGAGCAAAGTGAATATCCTCGGTAGTCTTATCAAAGAGCTTGCCGGCGACTTCAGCAACAGTCGCCGCGTGTATTTCATCCACATCAAATTTTCTTGCTAGGCGCTGCACCGAGGCGTTTCTTAAGTCAGCCATTTCATTATCATGTGCCAGCATGTCGTACAGTAGGCCGTGTCTTAAAGAGCCCTTTGCAACATTCAAAGTTTCGATGTTTAAAAAATCAAATATACCCAGCATGATCGATAATCCGCCGCCGATCACCGCTTTACGATCTTCTTTTAAGCCTAATAAGCGTAATTTATCTACATATCTGGCGCGCAGTAACTCT
>JBDSHU010000264.1:0-5432 GCA_039918335.1 Methylotenera sp.
TGCCTATACTTGGCATAGGTTTAAAGTCTGTGGGCATCAATCCATCTTGAACACGCCGCAGTTCAAAACCACATTGACTGCGCGCCTCTTGCGGAAAATCACGCAGGTCGTCAAGGCTGCTACCCACAAATTTAATTGGCTTCATACAAACAATTATATAAGTAATGATATAAAAAATCAAGCGCAATTTACACTGCAACAGGCAAAGGTACGCCATGTTTAACTACATCGGCGGTACATTTTTCTCTTACGTAGACCACTTTGTGAATCAAGTATCCGCACAGTTAAGCATTTATGTGGCTGTAATAGCCTTATCTGCCTTAACCCTGTACTACTTGTTTGTAGGTTTTGCTGTCATGCGTGGCGAAGTACGTGAGCCAATCAGTACCATCGCATGGCGTTCTGCCAAAATGGCCATGATTCTATTTATCGCTTGTAGTGCAGGCGTCTATCAGACTGAAGTCATCGGTACAGTCAAAATGGTTAGTGCAAACTTAATGAGTTCTGTTGCTGTTTCAACGACTGGTGGCGGTGCTTGCCCTGTTACTGGTACAGGTGATGCGGCTATGTTCAATGCGCTAGATTGTAACTTTAACCAACTCCTAACGCCCTTCAATGACCTTGTCGCAGCGAGAATGAAACTAAATATTCTTGATGTGGCAAGTGGTATTGCGCTCAGCATCGTGGCTAATTTGTATTTAATTTGTGTCCTTATTTTGTTTGGTGCGGTTGGGATTATTTTTTTCACGAACCTGCTAACACTCAGTTTAGTGTTAGCGGTAGGCCCACTATTTATTGGTGCATTAGCGTTTGAACCCAGCAAGAACTTCTTTGATGGTTGGAAAAACAAAATTGTTTACATCTTACTTTTGCAACTATTCATGATGATATTTTTGGGATTGGTGTTTGTGATTGTCAACGGTTACATCATTCACCTAGGTTTTAATACAGATCAATCAGCCGCATTCGTTGGCGCGAAACAAGCGGCCGCACTGAAAGCAATATTCAGTCTGATGGTAGTGATGTGCCTGTTTGCCTACTTGTTTACCAAGCTAGACAACATTGCCAATAGCCTAGTGGGTGGTGGTGATAATGCCAGTGGCTTAGGTCTGGCCTTAGCCGCTGCACAAATCGCAAAAATGACCTATGCCGCTATGCGTGGTGGCACTAAGGGTGGGGGCGGCGCAGGTGGCAGAATAGAAAACAATAGCCGCTTTAGCGCAGGCTTGGATAAGGGCGTGCCGTTGGCAGGGCAAGGCACACAAACTATTGGACAAGGTGTAAGACACTCAGCCCATACAATCGCTGCACGTTATCGGAATAGCTAGGCCGCTACCATGAAAACACCAAAACAACTTTTATCAAACTCCTCACTAGGTAAACACCATGCTATTGAATAACAAAAAAGACATTCACCACCAAGCGATTAACTGGGAGGCTTCTACCACTATCGCTTATCAACAATCGGAAGCCAGGGCATGGAATATTGCCAAGGTCTCAGTGTTGATAGGCGCACTCAGCCTTGCGGGCTTGGTATTTATGCTGCCCTTTTATAAAGTGGTACCCATGACTTTTTTAGTCGATAAAGTGACAGGCGAAGCGCAATTGGTTGATACCACAGGTTACAAACCAGCCATATTGAATGAAGCTGCGGATAGGCACTGGGTCGAAGAATATGTGAACACGCGTGAACGCTATAACTGGATGCTGTTACAAAGCGACTACGAGAGAACTTTGGCCTTATCCACTGGTGATGTACTTAAAAACTATCGCGCCATGTTTGGTCACGAAAATTCGCTCGATAAGCAACTCGGCAATTACACAGAACGTCGTATTCACATCGTTTCAACGACACTGCCGCCCAGCGCACCCGGCAATGCTATTGTTAGGTATGAACGCACCACGCGTGAACGTGGTTATGACACCGAAATAGCAGGTAAATACATTGCCTCGATTACCTATGTTTACGAGAAGCCTTCATTGCTCACACTGCAAAAAGACCTTGATGCGAATCCTTATGGATTCAAGGTCACAGGCTATGTGGTCGACAGAGAAGAAAAAGGTGTAGCAGTAAACGCTGACCCTACTATTAACACCTTGCAAGCTGTCAACGGAGTACCCGCACAATGAAGCTCGCAATCAATCATGCAGCCATCAATTTAGTACGTACTAAATTAACGCTCAACGTCATCACGCGAGTTGTGCTCACCTCATTAAGTATCACTGGCTACGCGCAAGCCAATGCTCAAGTAAATGAGAGCCTAGCAAACCCAGTACAACTCGTTCCTTATGACACGAGTCAAGCCACCATGATTAAAGCCAAGCGTGGCTTTGCGACCCATATTGATTTAGAAGCGGACGAACATATTGTTAAAGATGGTGTAGGCGGCGGCGATACCGATAATTGGATTACTTCAGCCAAAGCGGGTAGCAACTTTATTCTATTAAAACCTAAAAAGAATGCCCATGACAGCAATCTAGTCGTTAAAACGGATAGGCGTAGCTATGCCTTTGATTTACGTGTACTCAAAGATCACAGCCCAGATAAAGGTACTTGGCGAATTGCTTATACTTACCCTAAGTCGAATACTGAAGTAGCACCATTAACGTCTGCACAAATTGAAGCGATCAACAAAGCTAAAGTAAAACAATTGCAAGACGCACCACAGACGATACGTAACACGCAATATAGCATGCAAGCGATGCCCAACTCAGGTGAAATTGCACCCACAGCAGCATGGGATGACGGTAATTTTACTTACCTTAAAATTCCGAGTCACCGCGAAATTCCAGCGGTATTTCGCGTCACCGCCGATGGCGCTGAATCCATGGTGAATATCCATATGGAGGGCGACAACAAAGACACCATTGTTATTCACGGCATGGCAAAACACTATGTCCTGCGCCTAAGCAAGCAAGTGGTTGGTGTTTGGAATGATGCCTACGATATTGAAGGTGTTAGCCCTAACAATGGCACAGTGACGTTAGGCGTATCACGCAAGGTGACAGAATAACCATGACCAATAATATAGAAAATAACCACAATCAACAAAACCCGACTGATGAAAGGGGACTGCGCAATGGTTCACATAAAACCAGTATTGATCAAGTCTACACTGCTAGGAAAAATTGGGGTGCAATGCTTTTTATGTTGGCGATTCCATTGATACTGGGTAGTGTGGGCTACTTTGCATATTCCCGCTATCAAGCGCACCTGCTAGCCAGCAAAGCAGAACAAAAGTCACATAAATTTACCGCAGAAAATACAATCAAGGCACTAGGTGCCGAAGGCGAGGGTGCGCAACTTAAACCTGAAGAAGTTCAAGCAACACCGATGCCTGACAATGTAAATATGGGTGTTACACCGATAGGCATAGTACCCAATAACCAACCAATGCAACATGGGCAAGCTGTTACAGTTAGACCGAACCCGAGCCGTTATGATGCTGACATTATGCCTGACCAAGGTGAATCACAATTAGCTGTCGCGACGGGTGTTACTGATCATAATTCGTACAATCGAAACATAGAAAAAAATACAGCAACAAGACCATTAAGCCAAGAGCTTGAAAGTGAGGGCACGTTCGACAGGTCTGCTCGCCCTAACCCAGACGGCATGCAATTAACACCTACATACACGCCTAAAACCAAGGCAAGGTTGCTGGGTAATCGCAATTATGTGTTAGCCAAAGGCAGTGCCTTTGATTGTGCGCTCGATACTGCAATCAATTCATCTAACCCAGGCATGGTGACTTGTACCACGACCAGTAATAGTTACTCAGACAATGGCAAAGTGGTGCTGGTCGAGCGTGGTTCATTGCTTACAGGTGAATATACGGGGCTTAAGCATGGCGATACTAGATTACGTGTGTTGTGGGACAGAATCAAAACGCCTGAAGGTGTGGTGATTGCACTAGATTCATTGGGGTCAGATGCGCTAGGTCGCGGTGGAATTGATGGGGATGTAGATAAGCACTGGTTGGAGCGTATTGGCTCAGCGTTCTTGATGTCCAGCTTTAAAGATTTGGTTGCCTATGAAACCGTTAAAAATAGCAATGCCAGCAGCAATGTTGCCAGTGCAAGTTTCTCAAACACCCAGTCCGCAGGCAATGACTTGGCCAGCCAAGTGCTGAAACAAAGTATCAATATTCCGCCCACGCTGACTAAAAATCAAGGCGAGCGTGTGGCGATTGTGGTGGCGCGTGATTTAGATTTTAGTGAGGTGTATCAGTTAGAAGCTAACGACAGCATGAGCGTTAGGGGTAAGCAATAGTGCCTGACGATACTCAACATAGTGAAAATCATCAACGCCAAGCTGATGCAGAGCAACGCGACGAACTTCAAGGAAATGCAATAAAAGGCGATGAAACCTTACGCCTGCTACTAGAGCCGATTACGCAATATCTCAATGAAGATGGTGTCACCGATATTTTTGTAAATAAGCCGTATGAAATTATCGTTAAAAATGACAAAGGTCGAAAAAAGATAAAAGCACCCTCGCTGAGCTTGGCACACCTTGAACAAATTGCAGTGGCGGTAGGGAATTACAGCCATCAAGGCATCAATAAATCAGCGCCAATTCTTTCTGCCAACCTGCCGAATGATGAGCGTATTCAAGTCGTTTTGCCACCAGTTGTGCAAAAAGGCTTAGTCAACTTGTCTATCCGTAAACCCATGATATTAACTAAAACCATGGCCGAATACGAAGCGGATGAGGTGTTCTCTGAAACGGAGTGGTTACGGTCGCGCGAAATGTCCTTTGACGCGCATGAGTTAGCTCAAGCCATGAGCAAATTAAGCAAAGAGGATTTGCATTTAATCAATTTACTCGAAGACAAACACTTTGGTCAATTTTTCATTGAAGCGGTCAAAGTAGATAAAAATATCGGCATTGTCGGCGAAACGGGCTCAGGCAAAACCACTTTTTCTAAAATGCTGTGCCAATTTATCCCGCAACATGAATCGATTATTACCATTGAAGATGCCCGAGAACTGTTTCTACCAAATCATGAATACGTGGTGCATTTAACTTATAGCAAGGGTGGGCAAGGGCAAACCAACGTTACGCCTTCAGATTTAATTCATAGCACCATGCGTATGAACCCAGACCGTGTGCTATTAGCCGAATTACGTGGTGCTGAAAGCTACGATTATCTAAAGCTATTACTGAGTGGACATGGTGGCAGCATCACCAGTTGGCATGCAGGCTCCCCTGAAGAAGCCATCGGCCGCTTTGTCTTCATGGCCAAAGAACACGCTGAGTCTATTGCTTATCAAGATGTAGCGATTAAACGCTTATTGTTAAGCGCTGTTGATGTCATCGCTCATTTAGAAGCTCGACCTGTCTTTAATGAAAATGAAGTGCAGATAGGTACTGCATACAAAATGACGGCCATTTACTTCAACCCGTTCAAGAAATTAGAGGTTGCGCT
>JBDSHU010000265.1:0-2610 GCA_039918335.1 Methylotenera sp.
GCTTGGCTTGCAAGTAAAGCATGCTGAAACAATAAGCGAATCCACTGCAACGGTAGAGTTTGTAGCGCGTTATAAAAGTGGTGGTAAAGCAGAACGGTTGCACGAACTCAGCCAGTTTGTTCGTATAGAAAGTCGCTGGTATTATGTAGTAGGTAGCGATACCACTAAAAGTTAGCTGAAAATCAGACGAACCTATTAAAAAATTAAGGAAAAGAAGATGGCAAGCTATATTGAAGACGCACTGATTAGCGATGAAAAAATTATCCACATGGGACATATCAGCCTGTGGTCATTGGCACATCTCATCATCCCTGGCGTTATCTTGCTGCCCGCATTTGGGCTAGGTCTGATTTTTCTGGTGATTGCTTACATCCGCTATAAAACAACAGAACTCGCCTTTACCAATAAGCGTGTGATTGCCAAGTTCGGATTTATCAGCCGCCATACGATAGAAATCAATATGAATAAGGTTGAAAGCATTCAAGTCAACCAAAACGTCTGGGGACGTATTTTCAATTATGGCGCCTTAATTCTCTCTGGTGCCGGCACGCCACAGGCACCAATTCCTGGCATCTCAAATCCGATTCAATTCCGTCGAGCATTCATGGAGTCACAACAACAGGTAGAGTAATTTCCACGCCACATTTGAGGTTACTCAAAATACAGTACCTGTTTAAATCAGCCGGTGAAATTATTTTTGAAATGTTAATGTAATAATCACTAGGTAATATGGACTATATAAATTTCTTAAAAAAAGAATATATATGGTCTATGAAAAATCTGTGCTTGGTTATAACGAATTTGTAAATGAAAAACGCACCCTTAACGTGAGAGAACGGCAAGTTCTATTGCTAGTCAATGGCGTTAGAAACATTGAGGATTTAGAAAAATTTTTCAAAAAAGATCATTTGATTGACACGATTCAAAAGCTTGAATCTAACGGCTTTATTCAATTATTCAATAGCAGTGATACCACCCAAAATAAACTTACTGAAAATAAATCGTCGCTCACGACTTTATCTTTCTTTAACCCTGAAAACACAGCGCCGCCCATTAACGCTACAAAAATTGAGGCGGTGAAAACCATACTGATCAACGCAACAGATGATTATTTAGGATTAATGGGAAGAAATATGAAAGAGCGTATCGCCAAATGTGCAAATGTAATCGATTTAAGAAATTGTGTATCAAGTTGGCACATGGCAATGCGTGAATCCAAATTAGGCCGTGAATCTACCGACTTTTTAATGGAGCAGATTCATCAAACGCTAGAAAATAATATGCAGGATAATGAGTTATCAGAACACATCACCCATTAAATTATTGTGAATGACTATTGATAAAATCCACTATTGGTTTCAATAGTTCACCATTGCCCCTCAACGGTTTTGCAAGCTTGGAAACCATATCAATATGTCCATAGTTTGCAAACTGTACTACTTCAACTGAACTACCCATAGATTTAATTTTTGCAGCGAGATTAAAGGTGTTCCGTGGCCAAACCGTGCCATCTCTAAGGCCGACCAACAGCAGCATCGGTTGATTTTTGCCTGTGACAAATTCAATTGGCTGCGACTTCCAGCGTTGATCTACTGGACCGAATATCTTTTTTAGGCGCTCTGTTTTAACTGGCAGAAAATCGTAAGGTCCTGCTAAACCTATGGTGCCTCGAAAATCAGTGGGCTTAAGATTTTCCTGGGCCAAATACTCCTCGTTTAAACTAAGCATCACTGCAATGTGCGCACCTGCAGAGTGCCCCACTAAAAACACACGATTTGGGTCGCCACCAAAGTCTTGGATATGATCTTTTACCCATTTAGCAGCGGTAGCCGGGTCAGCCATAAAGCCTGGGAAAGTGACTTCAGGATAAACACGATAGTCAGGAATAACAGTCACAAAACCATTGGAGGTAAAAGCCTCGGCAACAAATTTATAATCGGATTTATCACCTGAATCCCAGCTTCCGCCATAATAAAAAAGTACTACCGGCGATTTTTTCTGCTGGTTTTCACTAGGTGGTTTTGGCTGGTAGATGTCCAACTTTTGCCTTAGAGAATCGCCGTAAGCGATATCTTCATGCACTATATAGCCATTATTTGGCACCAATGAATTAAGTGTTTTGACCGGGGAGCAGGCTATGGTTAGCGTAGTTGCAAAACCAATAACGGTAGATGACAGTAGTTTTCTTATAGTGTGTTGTGATGCCATAAAGATGATTATGTTTGAGTATTCGATAATCTATTTTACGTTGTACATAAGATTTTAGATTCAAATTTAAATAGGCAATTTAATCTCAACACTTAAACCGCCCTCCTCTTGATTGACTGCATGAATAGTCCCTCCATGGGATTCAACAATTTGCTTAGCAATGGCCAAACCCACACCATGTCCATCGGTATTATTCGTTTTGCTACCTCTAAAAAAAGCCTGGAAAATGGCATCAAGCTCATTTGCCTCAACGCCTGGACCTTGGTCTACGACCTTAATGCTGATTTTTGCGTGTTCCAGCTTGCTAGTAATGGTAATTAATGAAGCATTAGGGCTATATTTCACTGCATTACGCACAACATTATCAATTGCGCGGTGCAGCAAATCCTGTTGTGCTGACAC
>JBDSHU010000266.1:0-3487 GCA_039918335.1 Methylotenera sp.
ACCGAGCCGCCTATCAGGCCCACACCAAAAATAACGAGTTTTTTCAAAGCGTGTTTATTTTAATTTTGATAATCCCAGATTGTAACATTGTTAGAATTCCAGATTGAAGCGTGATGGCTTATTTCAGCCATTCTCCATCTATTAACTTTTCCAGCGGTTTAAAGTTCTGTTTATATGCCATTTTTTGGCTATCTTTAATCCAGTAGCCTAGGTATAAATAGGGTAAGTTCAAGCTTTTAGCCCAGTCAACTTGCCATAAAACGTTATAGGTACCATAGCTTGCTTTAGCATCCTGAGTATCATAAAAAGTATAAACCGCAGAAATACCATCTCGCACAATATCAATGACACTCACCATTTTGAGTTGGCCGTGTTCTCTAAACTCAACCATTACGCTTTCTACATTGGTTTGGCAGAGGAAATTTCGATATTGTTCAATATCATCCTTGTCATCCAGATTTGAATCTTTATCCTTGGTATTTAGATCTAGATGACGCGCTTTTTGATAGGCAGAATAGAGTGCGTAGTGTTCCTCTTGAAATCCGACATTAAAAATGGAGGCGGTGAGATTCTGGTGCTGTTTATAAGCACGTTTCTGGCTGCGATTGGGTGCAAAGTCCTGCAGAATCACACGTACAGGAACGCATTCACGGCACTTTTCGCAATGTGGCCTGTAGGCAAAATTACCGCTTCGTCTAAAGCCCTGCTGGATTAGACCACTATAAACATTCGCATCAATTAGATGCTGCGGAGAAGCAATCAAACTTTGAGCGAGTTTATTAGGCAAATAACCGCAGTTATAGCCAGTGGTGACATAAAACTGTAGCTTTTGCAGTGGTTTGTCGCTAGGTAAGCTCATATATTAAAGTCCCAAGCTTATTAAAATAAAGACCTAAACTCCTAATTAAGAGTGTACCAATTTTGCTTGGATGATAACAATCTTACGCAGATGAGATCAGTTTTGAAAGCATTTGCGCAAAATAATCGCGAGAAATTTCGCGCGCGCCAAGGCTGGTAAGATGCGCTGTTTTCATCTGGCAGTCTATCATTCCAACGCCCTCATTTTCGAGCTTTTTTACAAGGGAGACAAAAGCTACTTTTGAGGCATCCGAAACGTGATGAAACATGCTTTCGCCATAAAACATCTTGCCGATTTTAATGCCATAGCAACCGCCAACTAGCGTGTTATCAAGCCAGCATTCAGCACTTATTGCATAGCCAGCGCTATGCATAATGCAATAAGCTTTGATAATGTCTTCAGTAATCCAGGTGCCTGGTTGACCACTGCGTAAAGTATGACTACAGGCGGTAATAACTTGCCGGAAATCGGTGTTAAAACGGATTTCAAATGAGGTTTTTTTAAGGGTTTTAGCGAGTGAATTTGATATTTTTAACTCAGATGGAAACAGTACCATGCGTGGATTTGGACTCCACCACATAATCGGATCGCCATCACTGAACCAAGGAAATATGCCTTGGTGATAAGCCTTTAAAAGTCGGTCAAATGATAGATCACCACCAATCGCGATTAAGCCGTTAGGGTCTCTTAATGCTTCTTCCAACGGTGGAAAGTCACAATTGCCATCGATACTTGCAACACGACCATTGGGTAGTTGGTAATAAGCGTGTGACATTCTATTAAAGCTCTTTAAATCAGCATCCACAAAGCCATGAATGCCATCAGTAAGTCTTCAATGATGGTTACCGTACTCATGGGTAGATTAAATACTGCGCCCAAACAAGCGCAACGTATTTTTTGCTTATTGCTTACGGCACGTATCACTCCTAAGCTAGAAAAAGTCATCACAACCAATGTGAGCCAGTTAGTGAGTACTGGCTGCCATGCCAATAAATAGGCGATTCCCAAGCCTAGCTCGATAAAAGCGTATAGGTAGCCATAAGGTTTAAAGCGCATGGCTAATAAGTCGTACATGGCATAGCTATCTGCAAAGCCTTGTAGATTTAAGAGTTTAAAAAATGAGAATACTAGAAAGAAACCCGCCATAAAGTTGGGCATGAAGCGGTGTAATTCAAAGCTGCCTTGCATGTATTCGATTACTAAGGCTACCATCAGAATGTAAGCGAATATTAATAGTAGCGGCTTGTAAGTCGCAAACCAGCTTGCGCTCTCGGCAAAATCATTGGCTGAATTAATCTTTACGACTTGCGGCTTTTTGGTCTCGCCATTATCTGGTTCGATAAGTTTGTAATGTCCCACCTTACTTAATGCGGCATTCAATCTTTCCAGACCAATATTCGGGTTGGTAATCACCGCTTGCGGCGGCTCTAAGGTCACCTCCACAGAATCTGCATAGGCGCTCAAGGTAGCTTTAACGCGGCCAACACAGCCGCCACAGGTCATGCCTGTTACTGTATATTTACTTGTGTTCATCATTGTGGTGTGGATGTCATATTAGTGGGTTGGCTAAGTTTGTATAAGTAATGTTAGGCTATGAAGCAATCAAAATCTTGAGTATCGTTAACATTAAGTTTAACGTTTATTTTTGAACCTAGCTTGACTATACTTTACTAAGAATATTGAGTGAAAGGTAAAAAATGCAATATCTCATCATGAAGTATTTAATTACTGCTGGGGTCGTTGTAATAGTTTCAGAGTTTGCAAAGCGTAGCGATAAACTGGGCGGGCTGATTGCCGCATTACCATTAGTCACAGTGCTGACGCTGATTTGGCTGTATGTCGAGCATCAGCCAGCGAATAAGATTGCCAATCATGCGTATTACACGTTCTGGTATGTGTTGCCCACTTTGCCTATGTTTTTACTTTTTCCTTACTTATTACCTAAGCTGGATTTTGCGCTTGCGCTCATCAGTTGTGTGATTTTCACAATAATATTATTTTTTCTTTATGCCCTTTTCCTTAAACAATTCGGCATAGATTTATTGTAACTATATTTATTGTAAAAATAGCTTCTTAATCAAGTCATTAGCGCGTAAAATGCGCGGACTTAAATCGTTTAAAATGTAGTGTAACTGTGGAACAATACTTAACAATGCTCGCCAAGCCCATTCATACCTATCGTCCTTATTGGGCGAAACGGTTTGGTGCGGCCCCGGTTTTGCCCATGAGTCGCGCCGAGATGGACGTGCTGGGTTGGGATAGCTGCGACATTATTTTGATTACCGGCGATTGTTATGTGGACCATCCTAGTTTTGGTATGGCGCTGGTAGGGCGGCTATTAGAGGCGCAAGGTTTCCGCGTGGGTATTATTGCGCAGCCTGATTGGCAAAATGCTAATCCTTTCAAAGCGCTGGGTAAACCGAATCTCTATTTTGGAATCACCGCAGGCAATATGGATAGCATGGTGAATCGTTACACTGCGGATAGAAAAATCCGTAGTGATGACGCTTATACGCCAGATGCCGCGCCCAACAAACGTCCTGACCGCGCAGTATTAGTTTACTCACAGCGTTGCCGCGAAGCGTATTCAGATGTGCCATTGGTTATTGGCAGTATTGAAGCCAGTTT
>JBDSHU010000267.1:0-3290 GCA_039918335.1 Methylotenera sp.
GTCGCTAGTGGTTTGGGCAATTCGCGAAGGTCGCCAAGCTGCCAAAGCCGTGGATGAGTTCTTAATGGGCTCTTCAATATTACCGCGTTAAATTGCCAGAAAATCGTCAATTTCAGGTTTAAAGTTAGTTAAACATTAGTTATAAATACAAAGGATGCAAAGTAAAACTGCTTTGTGTCCTTTTTTATTAGTGTACATTAGGTAGTCAATCATGAGTCCATTGCAAAACGATACGTTCTTAAAAGCGCTGATGCGCCAACCTACAGATTACACCCCAGTATGGATGATGCGCCAGGCTGGCCGTTACTTGCCAGAGTATCGTGAAAGCCGTAAAACGGCCGGCAGCTTTCTACAGTTATGTAAAAGCCCTAGTTTTGCTACTGAAGTCACCATGCAGCCACTGGATCGCTACCCCCTGCTAGATGCTTCGATTTTGTTTTCAGATATTCTTACCGTGCCAGATGCGATGGGCTTAGGGCTTTACTTTGAAGAAGGCGAAGGTCCAAAGTTTGAGCGTACTTTACGGGAAGAAGCTGATATTCAAAAGTTAGCTGTGCCAGACATGATTAACCTGCAATATGTATTTGATGCCGTGAGTCAAATTCGTAAAACACTTAATGGTCGTGTGCCATTAATCGGTTTTTCAGGTAGTCCATGGACGCTAGCCACTTACATGGTGGAGGGCAAAGGCGGTACCGACTTTTTAACCATTAAAAAAATGGCCTATGCGCGTCCAGATTTACTGCACCATATTTTAGAAACAACCGCACAAACCGTTATCCAATATCTAAATGCGCAAATTGCAGCAGGTGCGCAAGCCGTGATGATATTCGATTCATGGGGCGGCGCACTTTCACATAATGCCTATCAAGAGTTTTCACTCCATTACATGCAAAAGATTGTGAATGGCTTAACGCGGGAACATGAAGGCCGCATCGTGCCGCGCATTGTGTTCACCAAGGGTGGCGCATTATGGCTAGAAGCACAAGCTGAAATCGGCGCTGATGCACTAGGCCTGGATTGGACAGTAGATATCGGTAGTGCTCGTAATAGAGTGGGTCAAAAGGTAGCGTTGCAAGGCAATTTAGACCCTGCTATTTTGCTATCCACCCCTGAAGCGATTGAAAAAGAAGTCGCTAATATTCTCGCCAGTTATGGTCAGGGCAATGGCCATGTGTTTAATCTAGGTCACGGTATTACACAATGGACGCCGCCTGAGAATGCAGCGGCAATGCTTGCAGCAGTGCGGGAGCATAGTAAACAATACCATCAATAAAATAAAAAAGCCCGCATATGCGGGCTTTTTTATTACTAACTATTAAAGCGACATTCGTTTCAAGGTGTCATCTTTATCAATAAATTTATGTTTTAACGCACCCGCAATATGCAAAATTATCATCACCAGAATAATTAAGCCTATTACTTCATGCACATCTTTAAATACTTCGCGCATATCATTGTTGTCTAGCCCCTTGATGAACGGTACGCCAAACCATTTAATACCATATTTGCTATAAGTCGCCATAATCACGCCGCTTACCGGTAAGGCTATCATGAGTAAATAAAGCAGATGATGGGTGGCAGTGGCTAATTTACGTTCCCACGCTTGGTAAGTGCTTAATAATGCAGGTGGACGATGCGTGAGGCGCCATAAAATACGAATGGCGATGAGTGCGAATATGGTCACCCCTATTGATTTATGCAAATTGAAATAAAAAGTTCTGGGTGAAGCTTCTTCAGCTAATTGCCAAGTGTAAAGACCTAAGTCGAATAAATCATAAGCCATTTGTTTGGGTGCTTCTTTGGGTAGGCCACTCATGTACCAACCTAAGGCAAACATACCCAAAATACTTATTGCGATGAGCCAATGCAATACCACCGCGGTCTTGGTGTAGCGTGTAGTGCTATTCAACATACTAATCCTTCATTCTTTGTTGTTAGGAATCTGTGTGACAACTGTCACACATAAACGTTATCTGGGCTATTATCATAGGAAAAAATCCTCACTGCAACTCTTTCGGAAGGCAATGAAAAAATGAACATAAATAAGCAGTTAAGGTTTAATTACTTTTTTATTTTGCTAGGTGCTTTTTGTTTGACGAGTTGCGCGCATGCGGATGTAAAGCCGGCTAATTTTGCAATGGAAAATATTGGCGATGGCATTTATGTGCATCATGGTGAGCATTTGGATATCGATACAGGCTATCAAGGTGACATTTGTAACATTAGCTTTGTCGTGGGCAGCAAAGGTGTGGCGGTAATAGATACTGGCGGCAGCTTAAAGGTGGGGAATGAATTAAAGAGTGCAATTAAAAAAGTGACCTCCTTGCCTATTTTGTATGTCATCAACACACATGTGCATCCGGATCATATTTTTGGAAATGCGGCTTTTCTTCCAGCTGATTCAAAAGAAGATAAACCAATGTTTGTCGGACACGCCAAATTGGCTGATGCGATGCAGCTACGTAAAGAAGCGTACGATAAACTGAATATTAAGTATTTAGGTGCTGATGCAAAAGGTAGTGAGATTGTTAAGCCAACTTTGCTGGTAAAAGAGCCGATGGAGTTAGATTTAGGAGATAGAAGTTTAAAAGTAACGCCTTATTTAGTGGCGCATACCAATACCGATATTTCAGTGATAGATAGCAAAACACAGACTTTGTTTACTGGAGATTTATTGTTTATTGACCGTACCCCAGTGATTGAGGGCGACATTAAAGGTTTAATCGCTGCAATAGACCTATTGAAAACTTACTCAGTTAAGCAAGTGGTGCCAGGACATGGGCCCGTTACTAAAGACTGGATAAAAGCATTAGATAATGAACAACGCTACTTGAAAACCTTACTCACGGATATCCGCGCCGACATTAAAAAAGGCATCAGTATGGAAAGCACGATGGATACTGCAGCTGCAAGTGAGAAAGGCAAATGGCTATTGTTTGATATTGCGAATAGACGTAATGTGAATACGATTTACCCGGCTTTAGAGTGGGAATAAAAAAGCGGCTGAGATTGAGTTCTTAGCCGCTTTTTTCAATAGACGAACGGAACACTATTTTTTAATATTATCGATACTGCAACCGGTTTGAGGATGTGCCGCTAAAAGCAACATACCGCCTGCAATACCAAAATAGATAAACATTGATTGGAAATCAAACCTACCGAGAACAATCCCTAAGAATAGCGCTAAACCCGCTAATATATAGGCAAATAATTTAGTTTTGTAACCCACCAATAAGCCTATACCTGCGATTAACTCTACTAAAATCAGTAAGGGTGCAAAGATACTT
>JBDSHU010000268.1:0-3529 GCA_039918335.1 Methylotenera sp.
GTTAAGTAAAATCACGTCAGCATCTTCTGGCGTCAATGTTTCTACCATGCCGTCGGTCATGGCTAACATATCTGCCATGCGTGATGAATCATATTCATTCATTTGGCAGCCGAACGTTTTAATAAACACTTTTTTCGGGTTAAGTGCTTTCGGCGCGCCTGTATTATCCGGCGAGATAAATGGCTTTTCTAAATCTTTAAGTGTCGAATTCAAGATATTGCTACAAATTTACAAAGCATAATTTTAGCTCATTTGGATTGAGCAAGGTAAAATAGCATTAAATCAATACGCTATAGGCTTTTAGGCAAAACTCCATGCAAGCACTTCCAATTTTTATGAACATTACTCATCGCCTCTGTG
Source organism: Methylotenera sp. (assembly GCA_039918335.1). GTDB lineage: Bacteria > Pseudomonadota > Gammaproteobacteria > Burkholderiales > Methylophilaceae > Methylotenera. The sequence goes on from JBDSHU010000268.1 coordinate 361, forward strand.
TCGTTATCGGCGGCGGTGAAGTGGCGAAACGTAAAGTAACCACGCTATTAAAAGCGAACGCGGCAATTACGCTTTATTCGCCTGAATTGTGTGATGACCTGCAAGCTTTAGTTGAGGCTAAAAAAATCAATTACATTAACGCTAATTTTGAGCCAAGTCAGCTAACAGGCGCATGCATGGTAATTGCTGCGACTGATGACGAAGCCGTTAATGTTGCAGTATCAGTTGCTGCAAAAGCACAAAATATTCCTGTGAATGTGGTGGATTCCCCTCAGTTATGCACATTCACCATGGCCTCAATTGTGGATAGATCGCCCATCGTGATTGCTATTTCAAGTGAGGGGAATGCGCCCGTACTGGCACGCTACATTCGTACCAAGATTGAAACTATGCTGCCAACAAGTTATGGTCGCATTGCCGAGATTGCAGGTGAATTCAGGGATAAAGTAAAAGCTAAGTTCGCAACTACGCAAGAACGACGTATATTTTGGGAAGGCGTCTTACAAGGGCCAGTAGTCGAGCGTATTTTGTCCGGTCAGTATGAAGCTGCAAGGCAGATTTTGGATGCAGTTTTATCAGATAAAACAGAAGCTAAGAATCACGGAGAGGTGTATTTAGTCGGCGGCGGTCCTGGGGATCCTGATTTATTAACGTTTCGTGCATTACGTTTGATGCAGCAATGCGATGTGTGTGTTTACGATAAGCTGGTAAGCCCAGAAGTCATGGAGTTAGTGCGTCGGGATGCTGAACTTATCTATGTAGGCAAATCGCGCGATCAACATACGCTTCCGCAAGAAGAAATCAACGAATTACTAGCCAAGCTAGCATTACAAGGCAAACGTGTATTACGCTTAAAAGGCGGCGACCCATTCATTTTTGGGCGCGGTGGCGAAGAAATTGAAACCTTGATGGAACATGGTGTGCCGTTTCAAGTGGTGCCCGGCATTACTGCTGCGAATGGTGTTTCCAGTTATGCCGGTATTCCACTCACGCATCGTGATTATGCGCAGGCGTGCTTGTTTATTACCGGGCATCTTAAAGACGGCACACTGGACCTTGATTGGGTCGCAATGTCGCGTCCACGCCAAACCGTTGTGGTTTATATGGGTTTAGTCGGGTTAACGGAAATCTGCGAGCAACTTATTGCGCATGGCGTATCGCCTGATATGCCTGCAGCGGTGATTCAGCAGGGCACTACGCAACGTCAGCGTGTAGTAACGGCAACGCTAAAAGATCTTGCTGATAAAGTTGGAGCGGCTGAAATGAAACCGCCATGTTTGACGATTATTGGCGAAGTAGTGCAGCTGCGTGAGAAGTTAAACTGGTTTGAGCCGAATCATTAATACTCTCATGCTGAATAACACCTAAATACAGTACTTGAATATCTGGTAGTTAGTTTTTAATCGGTAAGCTTAATCGGGCTTCTAGACCACCTTGTGGTCTATTTAGCAACTCTAACTTACCATTATGCAACTTGGCAATTCGGTCTGCAATCGCTAAACCTAATCCGCTGCCGCCAGCGTTGCTACGTGCTGTATCTAGGCGCTCGAATGGGCGAAGCAATTTTTCAACATGGCTTTCAGGAATGCCCGGGCCGTTATCAAATACCCTAATCACAAGATTAGCAGCGGTGATGTTGCTCGCTACACTTACCTCTCCGCCGCCATAGGCATAGGCATTGCCGACTAAATTATCTAGCAGGCGTTGCATGGCAAGGGGGCGGATGGCTACAAAGTAAGTGGGCGCTAACTGCACCGATAAGCTACGTCCAGCGCGGGATTGACGCTCCTGCAAAGATTGTAATAATGTATTGATGTCAGTCATTTGCGTAGGCTCACCTTCAACACCACGCACAAAATCTAAAAACTGATGGATGATATTATCCATATCGGCAATGTCTTCTATCATGCCATTTTTTAAGCTGCTACAGCCATCGTCAGGTAGCAACTCTACGGCCAAACGCAACCTCGCTAAAGGGGTGCGAATATCATGTGAAACACCTGCCAGAATCAGCGTTCTTTCTGCATCTAGTTCAGCTAAAGAGTCGGCCATTTTATTAAACGTGCTGCTCACTTCACGCAATTCAGTCACGCTATCTTCAGGTAACTTTTCTGGCCGTTCACCATGACGTAATCTATCGGCTGCGTTTACCAGTAAATTAAGCGGACGGTTAATCCGCGCAGCCAATAGGTAGCCGCCACCTAATGATAGTAATAGTACCAGTGCCCCCCAGCCTAACCATTGCCAAGGGAAGTTGCGTTCTACGTGTACTCTTGGAATCACCACCCAAAAGTCATCTTGCCCAATGTTGAAGCTTACCCAAAGCCCTTCAATACCGTAGTGATTGACCGTAATGATCGTTTCTACGCCCAATCGTTCGCGAATTTTTTCAGCCACTAGGTTGATGAAAGGGTCAGGTGGTAGCGGCGCGATTTCTTCCATAAAATCCGCGTAATACACCCGCACACCTTCTTTACCTGTGAGTTCAGATAGTAGCGCTAACCGCAGGTTTTCTTGGGAAGCAATGAGTGAGGCGCGCGTGTAATTAACTACCGTTACCGCTTGCAGGGCTGTGGCTTCTGCGCGTGGTTCACGCTCAAAGTATTCAAAAATTTGCAATGAGGCAAACTGGCCGATTGCTAGTAAGGCAGCAATCAAGAGCATCACTCTGGCGAGTAGTGTTTTAGGTAAAAGGCGCAATTTTTATGAACGTTAAATTAAAGATGAAAAGCTAATGATGAGTACTAGCTTGATAGCCAACTTCACTATTCCACGTTTCCGTCAGGAATAAACACGTAGCCAAATCCCCACATTGTTTGTAAATAGCGCGGGTGCGCGGGATCTGGTTCAACCAATTTACGTAAGCGTGATACTTGTACATCGATGCTGCGATCAAATACATCAAGCTCGCGACCGCGCGCTAGCTGCATTAGCCTGTCGCGCGATAATGGCTGACGAGGATGATCTACAAATACTTTAAGCAACGCAAACTCGCCGCTGGTAATGGTAATGGCCATGCCATCACGTGATAATGAACGGGTAGAAGCATTAAATAAAAACTCCCCAATTGTCACGTTATCGCTATTGATTGCAGGCGCGCTGGGTTGCAAGCGTTCATGACGTCTCGTCACGGCATTAATTCTAGCTAGTAATTCACGTGGGTTAAATG
>JBDSHU010000269.1:0-2752 GCA_039918335.1 Methylotenera sp.
AATTACGTGCTTTGCCTACTGGATAGAAATTAATATCCACCACGTTATCCAGCATGCGCATACCAACTTTAATGGTTGCTTGCAACTTGTCATTATCTAACACTAAATTGCCGTTAACTTCTGTTAAATGCTGCAATAAGTTCACAGAACCTAAATTACAAACAGCAATTTCAGTATCTGAGGTATTCAGCGTAATCTCTGTACACAAGTTAGAGCTGTGTACGACGCCTACATGCTGCTGCGGTGAGCGGATATTGCATGGATCTTTAAAAGTGATCCAAGGATGACCCGTTTCAAACAACATGGAAAGCATTTTGCGCCACATTTGCAAGGCCGGTACGCGTTTGAATAACTTGATTTCGCCATTGTCCGCACGACGCTCATATTCCACATAAGCAGTTTCAAATACTTTGCCATATTTATCATGCAAATCAGGCACATCGGATGGTGAAAACAATGTCCATTCGCCAGCTTCGGTCACACGGCGCATGAATAGATCTGGAATCCAATGTGCCGTATTCATGTCATGCGTACGACGGCGGTCATCACCGGTGTTTTTGCGTAAATCTAAAAACTCTTCTATATCCAGATGCCATGTTTCTAAATAACCACACACCGCGCCTTTACGTTTTCCGCCTTGGTTGACTGCTACAGCCGTGTCATTCACCACTTTTAAGAACGGAATCACGCCTTGGCTCTTACCGTTAGTGCCCTTGATACGCGCGCCTAATGAGCGAACCGGTGTCCAGTCATTACCCAAACCACCTGCATATTTTTGCAGCAGTGCATTTTCTTTAATGCCTTGGTAGATACCTTCCAGATCATCACTCACTGTAGTGAGGTAGCAAGATGAAAGTTGTGAATGTAACGTGCCGCTATTAAATAACGTAGGTGTTGAACTCATAAAATCAAAAGATGAGAGTACGTTATAAAACTCAATAGCACGCGCTTCGCGGTCGATCTCGTTAATCGCCAAGCCCATCGCAACACGCATGAAGAAAATTTGCGGCAGCTCAATACGACGTTCTTCTATATGCAAAAAGTAGCGGTCATACAGCGTTTGTATACCTAAATAGCTAAACTGAAAATCACGTTCTTTTACAAATGCTGACGCTAATAGAGTTAAATCAAATTGCGCTAAGCGTGAATCCAGCAGGTCAGCATCAATACCCATTTTTATATAACGTGGAAAGTATTCCGCATAATGCGCATCCATTTCGACATGACTTACACGCTCACCCAGAACCTCGGCACGTACTAAATCAAGTTGCAAACGGGCGGTTACATAGTTATAAGCAGGCTCAGTTTCAATCAAGCTGCGGGCAGATAAAATGAGTGCCTTCACCACTTCAGTAAACGGAATGCCGTCATACAAATCACGTACTGCCTGCTCCACCACTACACTTGCATTCACTTCGCCGCCTAAACCCAAGCAAGCTTCAGTGACCATCGCAGTCAGTTCTTTAATATCTAACGGTGTTAATTTGCCGTTTATATTGACATTGAGCGCATGCGTTGGCTCTGCGGTAGTAATCTTTTCTGCAGCACGCTCAGCATTGCGTTTTTCACGGTAAAGCACGTATGCACGTGCTACATCATGATTGCCATTGCGCATTAACGCCAATTCCACTTGGTCTTGAATATCTTCAATATGGACTGATCCGCCGGCAGGAAGACGACGCAGCAACGCTGTATTGACTAGCTGGCTCAGCGTAGCAACCTGGTCGCGCACACGTTGTGAAGCGCCGCTCTGATTGCCTTCAACGGCTAAAAATGCCTTTGTAATAGCAATAGAGATTTTGTCTAAATTAAACGCTACAGCCGCGCCGTTTCGACGAATGACTTGCAATGTTGGTGAGGATAGATCGGTATTAGATGGGTTACCACTTGATAATCGTACGTCATCCATTTTATTTTCCCTTTTTCAAAAAGGACAGGTACGCTTTATTGCACAAAAATCATTCGCACAATGAAAGACAGCATGGCGGAAAACTTAATATAGCTCTCCATCTGCCGAGGACACCCCGCCTCAAACGTTATAAAAATACTTTTGCGCTTTTAACACATAGATAAATCTAGTATTAAAGTCGCAAAACATGCATACGGCAGGTCTCCTGGCTCTCAGGTCTTCATCATTTGTCGGCCTTCCCAAATGGATTTTAAACACCCAATTCAGTGGCTATCGCTTTAATACTAACTTAACAAATGACTCTCTGATTACAGTTGCGGGGGCAGCTTCGGCTTAAATGCTTACTTTTCATTGGTAGATTTACCTTTGATTAAATCAGTAAAACATTGCACCGTATTCCCTTTTATCTTAATTTTTGGCTAAAAATTAAGAACCGTATGCATGTACTATAACGCAAGATGGCGTGGTAATTCAATACATAAAACACAACATATAGATATATATTATTAACAAATACCTATATGTATGTTTTATAAGTATTTTTTATTTAAACTCGTTTCGCAAATGCTTTGCAACACTCACCATATTCTGCAACGCAAGTTTGGTTTCCTCCCAACCACGGGTTTTAAGGCCGCAATCAGGGTTAATCCAAAGACGTTCCACAGGAATGACTTCAATCGCTCGTCGCACTAGCTTCTCCATTGCCTCTACTGAAGGGACTCGTGGTGAATGAATATCATAAACACCAGGGCCAATTTCATTAGGGTAAGAAAAATCGCCAAACGCATCCAGTAACTCCATGGCTGAACGCGAGGTTTCAATGGTAATCACATCTGCATCCAT
>JBDSHU010000270.1:0-8429 GCA_039918335.1 Methylotenera sp.
TACCTTAGTGAATGACGAAATGATTTCAGTAGACGATTTGGATATGATTCAGATAATAGACAAGCCTGCAGATATTGTAGAAGCGATATTCAAACATTATGAAACACGCGGATTCAAGCTATCTGCGGCTGAAGAGCAAGTTCAGCTTTATTTATAATGAATGACGTAATGCTGCGTGTAATTTGATAAAATCAACTGGTAAATTTAAGTTGTTTAACTTAAATCTTGAGTAATGGAATGTTCAATAATGGAATGCTTAATATTAGGATTTAAGGCATATGCGTAAAAACTATAAAAATTTAGGGTTGCTATTAACCAATCTTGTGCTTACTTTGGTATTTGCGTCAGTCTCTTTAAATGCATCAGCAGAAACGGCAGCCAAGAAACCGACCTCTAAAACGCCAGCAACTAAAATTCCAACAGATTTACAACCGCTAGAAGATATTCCGCCGCCGCCCATGGTCGATGATGGTGCGCTTACGGACGAACCGCAAGTCACTATCGTGAAAAAAAAGGGTGAAACAATCGAAGAGTATCGTATCAATGGTCAGCTTTACATGATCAAAGTAACGCCTGCACATGGCGTGCCTTACTATATGCATAAAGAAGATCAAGATGGTGGTTGGTTGATGGATGGCCCAAATCAACCGTTAAGCATCCCAAAATGGACGCTCTTTAGATTCTAATTACCTCTTAAAGTGGTTTTAACGTACTGTTTTTAATTAAACATTACTCCGATTTATTTAACCCTCATTCGCAATCTATCATTTATGTCTGTATTTACCTCCGTAAGTTTTCAAGAGTTACAAATTTGGCTGCAAGATTACGATATAGGTGAGTTGGTTGAGTTAAAGGGTATTTCATCAGGCATTACGAATACTAATTATTTTGTAACTACCAATCAGAATAAATATGTTCTGACATTGTTTGAGCAAAATTCGATAGAAGAACTGCCATACTTTATTGATCTGATGAGCCATCTCGCATCACACGGTGTGCCTTGCCCACGACCCATAAAAGATAAAGCAGGTGTAAGTTTGCATATGCTGAATGGCAAACCTGCTGCCTTGGTAAGTTGCCTGGCTGGACAAGATATTGAGGATCCTAGCATTGAGCAGTGTGCTGAAGTTGGCAAGGTGCTGGCAAAAATGCATATCGCAGGCCAATCGTTTGAGGAGAAGTTTCCGCAGCACGATAGCCATAACCAACGAGGCGTAGATTGGCGCAATAAAACCGCAGCACAAGTCATGCCGCACCTAACTGTCGATGACCAACAGTTGTTACAAGAAACATTAGCATTTCAAGCGACATTAGACACATCGCAGTTACCGATGGGCGTGACGCATGCTGATTTATTTCGCGATAACGTGTTATTTGACGAGGATAAAATCGGTGGATTGATTGATTTTTACTATGCCTGTCACGATGTACTGGCTTACGACTTGGCGATAGCAGTGAATGACTGGTGTGTACAGACAGATGGTAGTTTAGATGCGCCGCGATTAAATGCCATGCGGCAATCATATGAAACAATTAGGCCGCTGAATCAGGCAGAATCCGATACATGGCCTAGCTTATTGCGCATAGCTGCTTTGCGTTTTTGGCTGTCACGTTTATACGATCAAATTTACCCGCATGCGGGTGAGTTAACACATGCCAAAGACCCGAATCACTTTAAACAAATACTTAAATTGCGTAAAAACGGGTTATAAGAATGATTGCAAATGACCAGCTATCTAATTACAAGCGATCTATAAAAACTAACATGCAAAATCATTCGTTCAGGAGTGCAAAATGACAGAAAATTTAATCATAGATGCGTCAAAAATCAAGCAGGTGCCAGCCGCTAATGCATTGGGATGGATTGTCAGTGGATTCAATCTATTTAAAGCCAATCCTGCGATGTGGATTATTCTATTCGTCATTTATTTAGCGATTATTGTGCCTATTTCACTGGTACCTGTGGTTGGCTCCATAGTCAGCACATTATTGGCACCAGTCTTTGCCGCCGGTCTTATGTGGGGTTGCCAAGCGATTACCAAGAATGAAGATTTAGAGATCAATCATTTATTTGCTGGGTTTAAGCAAAACACGGCACAGCTCATTGCCGTAGGCGGTATTTATATGCTGGGTCTGCTAGTGATCGCAGTAATGGTAGTACTGTCTTTGGATAGGGAAACAATAGAGATCTTGATGAAGGGCGGCACCGTAAATCCAAACCAGGCAGGCGCCATGATGTTGCCGATTTTAGTCGCGATGTTGTTTCTGCTACCGCTAATCATGGCGTATTGGTTTGCGCCAATATTGGTTGGGCTCAATAATCTAACCGCAACAGAAGCCATGAAATTAAGCTTTGTGGCTTGCCTTAAAAATATGCTGCCTTTTTTACTCTACGGCTTAATCTTTATGGTGATGTTAGTGCTGGCGATTATCCCGTTTGGCTTGGGTTTGCTAGTTGTTATTCCGGTGATGATGACGAGCTTGTATACCAGTTATGTGGATATTTTCAGTGTTTCTAAGCCGGAAAATTCAATTTAAATCATCCATCTAATCAGATTGTTTGTGAAAAAAGATGACCAGTTCAAGTTAAACAGGTGTCAGTTTCGCAAACTCCAGGGCCAGCCATTTTAGGCCTTCGCGTCCAAAGTTAATTTGCACCCGCATGTCATTCGCGTTGCCTTCATAGCTCACAATGACGCCATTCCCAAACTTTGCGTGCGCCACTTGCTGGCCAATTTTCCAAGGCATGGCATTTTTTTGATGATTGCTCTGCTGTTTGCTCATCATGGCTGGCAGTTCGCTGTAGTCGCGCCCACTGCCGGATCTGCTGACTGGCTTGCTATTTAAGCGTTTGAGCAAACCCTCTGGTATCTCATCTAAAAAGCGCGATGGAATACCGTAACGCACTTGACCATGTAACATACGGCTTTGCGCGTGGCTCAAATATAAACGTTGTCGCGCACGTGTGACTGCTACATACATAAGCCTACGTTCTTCTTCTAAGCCGCTGTTTTCATATAGACTTTGTTCGTGCGGACACAGCCCTTCTTCTAAGCCGCTAATAAACACCGCTTTAAACTCCAAGCCTTTTGAGGCATGTACGGTCATGAGCTGTAAGGCTTCACGACCTACATCAGCCTGATGTTCGCCAGCTTCTAAACTTGCGTGACTCAGAAACTGCGTGAGTAGATCCTGCTCGGTGTCACCGTCTACATTGTTGTGGTTACCAAAGTCCTGCTTGGTAAATGATACTGCTGCAGTGACCAGCTCTTTCAAGTTTTCAATGCGGTCTTCGCCTTCTTTATCATTCTGATAATGGGCGACTAAGCCTGAAAGCGTGGTCGCTAGTTCGGTCAGTTCAGCCAGGCTGATGCCGTAAGCCTCATCAATCATCTGCCTGATCAAGGCGACAAATCCTTCAATGCCTTTGCCGCCCGGTTTGCCGTTGCCAACTTTGTTAATCGCCGCTTGCCACAGGCTGCAATTCTCAGCACGGGCTGACTCCTGCAATTGCTCCAGGCTGCGTGCGCCTATGCCGCGGGTAGGGAAGTTAATCACACGCAGCAGTGCAGTATCGTCGTGCGCATTCGCGATTAAGCGCATATAAGCGAGTGCATGTTTGATTTCGGCGCGTTCAAAGAAGCGTAAACCGCCATAGACCCGATACGGTAGATTGGCCGAAAAAAGTGCATGTTCCAGAATGCGCGATTGGGCGTTAGAGCGGTATAGCAGGGCGATTTCGCCTAATTCAGCGCCTTCGGCATGCAGCATTTTAATCTCGTCGACAATAAAGCTTGCCTCATCATTATCGTTATAAGCTTCATACAATCGCACTGGCTCACCCGCACCTGCGGATGTCCATAAGTTTTTACCCAGCCTATTTTTATTGTGCGAAATAATCGCGTTAGCTGCGTCCAGAATGTTGCTATGCGAGCGATAGTTTTCTTCAAGTTTTACGATATGTTCAATTTTGAAGTCAGTTTCAAAATCGCGCATATTGCCCACGCGTGCGCCACGGAAACCGTATATAGATTGATCATCATCGCCGACGGCAAACATGCAGTTCTGCTGTTGGCTGTTCTTTTGTCCTGCCAGTAATTTCAGCCACAGATATTGCAAGCGGTTGGTATCTTGAAACTCATCGACCAATATATATTTGAAACGGCTTTGGTAATGCTGGCGAATATGCATATCACGCTCGAGCAATTCATAACAGCGTAATAACAGCTCCGCGAAGTCCGCCACGCCATCGCGCTGGCATTGTTTGTCGTAGGCGTCAAAAATCTCACGCAGTTTTTCTGAATGCGGGTCAAAAGCGTCTACCGCATGGGCACGCAAGCCTTCATCTTTACAGCTATTGATATAACCCTGTACTTGCTTAGGTGGAAATTTTTCATCATCCACATTCATCAGCTTCATCAAACGTTTAATGGCTGATAGTTGGTCGGCAGTATCCAAAATTTGAAAGCTCGCCGGTAAGCCAGCTTCGCGATGATGTGCGCGTAGTAAGCGGTTGCATAAGCCGTGGAATGTGCCAACCCACATGCCGCGGGTATTGATCGGCAACATGCTGGTGAGTCGCGTGAGCATCTCTTTCGCTGCTTTATTAGTAAAAGTGACCGCTAACAAACCTGTAGGCGACACTTGCTCTGTTTGAATCAACCAAGCGATACGCGTGGTGAGTACGCGTGTTTTTCCACTGCCGGCACCCGCTAATATAAGTGCTGATTGATGCGGCAAAGTAACAGCTTCAAGCTGTTTATTGTTGAGGCCGTTAAGCATTGAGTTTTGAATTTCCATAGCGACATTATCGCATGGCTGTAATGAAATATATTGTGCAAAGTAAAGGCAAGCGCTTACTTAACTAGATCCTGTCCACAAAAATAGTAAAACTCTTGGAACTAAATCTTTAGTGGTTTAGTCAGATTTACAGATGACGTAAGTTGTCATTCCGCTTCTTCCTCCCTGAGCGGAAGCCTTAGACGATGAGGCACTTTTGACCCCGATTTCTTCCCCTTAAATCGGGGTTTTTTTTAACTTTTTTAGTTTGTAACTAATTTTTACAAATTGCAAACAAGTTGTAAATAGGCGGCTAGCGCTTTATTTGTGATTCTTATCGTTAAGTTTCAATCATTAAGAAAAGTTAGTGCGGACAATTTCAGCTTAAACGATTAAAGTTGCCAGTCAATCGGCGTTTGGCCTTGCTGAATGAGATATTGATTGATTTTAGAAAACTGATGATTGCCAAAAAAGCCACGATGCGCTGAAAGCGGTGATGGATGAGGGGATTTAAGCACCAAATGGCGTTTAGCATCAATGACATCGCCTTTTTTCTGCGCATAACTACCCCATAACACAAACACTAAACCCTCGCGATGTTTATTCAGTGCAGCGATGGCTGCGTCTGTAAACGCCTCCCAACCTTTACCCTGATGTGCACCTGCTTTTGCCTGCTCAACCGTGAGCGTGGCATTCAACAGCAACACGCCTTGATCTGCCCAAGGCGTTAAGTCGCCGCTTTGGCTAATTTTAGGACTCATCTTAATACCCAAATCAGACGAAATATCCTTAAAAATATTCATTAAAGATGGCGGCGGAGCAATACCTTTCGGAACAGAAAAACTCAAACCATGTGCTTGACCATCTCCGTGATAAGGGTCTTGCCCAATAATCACCACTCTAACTTTATCAAAAGGCGTGTGATTAAACGCATTAAAAATTAGAGGGCTAGGCGGAAAAACGACTTTCCCCGCAGATTTTTCCTCTTTCAGGAAATGCCGCAAGGCCTGCATATAAGGTTTTTCAAGTTCATCACCAATCTCTGCCAGCCATGAGGGGTGAAGTTCACCGGGTTTTGGTTGTGTCATAGAGGTAATCTAGAAACGAAAGACAAAAATATTATAGAAGTAGTGTGGATGAGTCATGCATTAATGCGACTTTTCTTTAATAGCTCCAAGAGCGTTTTTAAATGCATAAAGGTAGAGCCAATACCTAGAATAATTAAGAAATATGGCCAATATTTAATTGCAAAAAATAACAAGCCTTTGTACCGACTGTGGGTATCAGCTAGGCTTTCAGAGCTTGCTGCAGATAAAGGGTCTTGCCAACCAATTAAAAGAAACAAACCAGCCAATAAACAGTAAATAGATGATAAACAAGCGAAAGCTAATATGATTTTTGATAATGTAGTTGCACCAAATTTATCTAATAGTTTCAAAATGTGGAAAGAAGCAATAACGCTAATAAAAAAGAATGTAATTACTTCAGATGAAAACATAAATACTCCATATTGGAAAAGGCATAAGGTGTGACATAAAGGGCAGCGAAGCAGTCCCGCTTAATAGATGGTTAAACTCAATCTCTTTGCTCTCTTTGGCTTGCGGGCATTCTTGTTGGGGCTGTACGAAGCGTTTGTTTATAGCCACGATTGCCACGAATGACTGCTTGTCCCTTACGGTCGATAGTTACAATGCTTTCAGTGATAATTTGAGTTCAGCGGCCGCCGGAGGCGGTCCGCTGGAACGAATGGTTAGGCCCCATCACTTTGCTTTCGAGCGAAGGTTTTGCCAATGTTCGTTGTAGTCGTCGAGGATGCGTTGATACTCGGCAAAGCCGTCTGCCAGAACTCTAAGCTGGTCCTGTTCGAAGCTCGCGCCGCGCTCAAGGAACTCTAGCTTCGCTTGAAGGGCTCGCAAGCGGGTATACGTTGCGTTGTTGAGGTGCCAAGACTCTCGTGGAGAGAAGAAGGCGCCCCAAGTCGAGATTACGGTGACAAGCGCGCCGAGGACGAGGACTATGTCGCTCGCCACCGTACTGACAATCGACAAGTACTTCATTCCGGCGATGATCGTGATAGTTGCTGATAGAACAACGGTCGCCATCTGACCACGGAAATGTGTCTTGCGATACCACGCGGCAGCCGATTCGAGGCGTGAAAGCCGTTCCGCAATCTGGCGGTGCAGATAGTCTCGCTGCGATTCTTGTTCGGACATAAGTGCACCTCAGGTTTGGGGCCTAACGTAAAGTAGTCATCCTAATTGACGGGTTACTTTACGTCAAATGGCAAGGTGAAATAAAAAACCTCGCCGAAGCGAGGTTTTATTTTTGTTGCTTAGCGCAATCTAGCTTCAGTTCGAAGGAGAGACTAGGCGGATTTTAAACTTGTGACGCAGACAGTACGATTAGTACGGCTAGAAGCAAGTTAAAAATCCAACGACGTATCGCCGATGAAATGAAGATTAGGTTTACATCATGCCGCCCATGCCACCCATACCGCCCATATCACCACCACCCATTGAAGGGCCGTCGTCTTTAGGCAATTCAGCTACCATACAATCAGTCGTTAGCATTAAGCCAGCTACTGATGCTGCATTTTGCAATGCTGAACGGGTTACTTTAGTTGGGTCTAGCACGCCCATTTCTACCATATCGCCGTAAGTTTCGTTCGCAGCGTTGTAACCGTAGTTACCTTTACCAGCTGCAACGTTATTTACAACTACTGATGGTTCTACACCAGCGTTTTGTACGATTTGGCGTAATGGCTCTTCAACTGCGCGAAGCACGATTTTAATACCAGCTTCTTGGTCTAAATTGTCGCCTTTTACTTTAGCGATTGCGTCACGTGCACGAATCAATGCAACGCCACCGCCAGCAACAATACCTTCTTCAACCGCTGCACGAGTTGCATGTAATGCATCTTCAACGCGGGCTTTTTTCTCTTTCATTTCGATTTCAGTCGTCGCGCCAACTTTAATCACTGCAACACCGCCAGCTAATTTAGCTACGCGTTCTTGCAATTTTTCACGGTCGTAGTCGCTTGAAGCTTCTTCGATTTGTGTTTTGATTTGCGCAATACGTGATTTGATGTTTGCTTCAACACCATGGCCATCGATGATGATAGTGTTTTCTTTACCCACTTCAATACGTTTCGCTTGACCTAGATCTTCAAGTGTTACGTTTTCAAGTTTCAAGCCAACTTCTTCAGCAATGACAGTACCGCCAGTTAAAATTGCGATGTCTTCTAACATTGCTTTACGGCGATCACCAAAACCAGGTGCTTTAACAGCAGTTGTTTTCAAGATGCCGCGAATGTTGTTCACTACTAATGTAGCAAGCGCTTCACCATCGATGTCTTCAGCAATAATCAATAATGGACGACCTGACTTAGCTACTTGCTCTAAAGTTGGTAATAAATCACGGATGTTTGAGATTTTTTTGTCGTGCAATAACACGAATGGATTATCTAACAATGCAATTTGACGCTCTTGATTGTTGATGAAATATGGTGATAAGTAGCCACGGTCGAATTGCATACCTTCAACTACATCTAATTCGCTTTCTAAACCTGAACCATCTTCAACCGTAATTACGCCTTCTTTGCCGACTTTATCCATTGCATCTGCAATGAGTTGGCCGATAGATTCGTCAGA
>JBDSHU010000271.1:0-5046 GCA_039918335.1 Methylotenera sp.
ACAGCGCTCCTAATACCGATGCGATTAATATCATTTTAGATCCTGGCTTGGCTTTTGGTACGGGTAGCCACCCTACCACCCATTTATGTCTTGCATGGCTTACACAAACTGTTTCTGCAGATCATACCGTGCTGGATTACGGTTGTGGCTCTGGTATCTTAGCGATTGCCGCTAAGAAACTAGGCGCGAGTCACGTGGTAGGTACAGATATTGACCCGCAAGCGATTCAATCCAGCTTATATAATGCGAAACAGAATAATGTAGTTGCTGAGTTTTACCATGCCGCTAAATACCAAACGCAAACGTTTGATATAGTGGTCGCGAATATTCTCTCTAGCGCATTAAGTGTTTTAGCACCTGCATTGGCAAAATCTTGCAAAGCTGGTGGCAAAATTGCACTTTCTGGCATTCTAAAAGAACAAGCAGCAGATGTTTCTGCCATCTATGCGGAATGGTTTACGATGAATGAACCGCAATATATGGACGCTTGGGTGTTACTTACAGGCACTAAAAAATGAGTTCCATCACTAATTGCCCAAGCTGCCAGACGCAGTTTGTTGTGACGGATGAGCAACTGCATCAACACAACGGTAAAGTGCGCTGTGGCAATTGCCTAAATGTTTTTGATGCTACGCAGCAAATTGTTCAATTAGATACTCAATATGATACCGATTTAACTACTGCAGACAATACGATAAGTGACGATGTTAAGTTCGATGAGTCACCATCCAAAGAAGCGCCGCTGTATGAAATTGAATCCCCAGTAGTGAGTAATGAAATCTTTGCTCAAGAAGTCGAATCGAATGAAAAAGATGTTAATCTTAAAACCAGTGAAGCAGCAATTACTGCATCCATTCATGACAATCAACCTAGTATTTTTGATGATCTAGCGGGTAAATCCAAACTTAAGGCAAAAAAATCAAGGAATAAACCGCGCACATGGTTAGTACTATTGCTCGCAATCGTATTGTTGGTAATAGCCGTTGCACAAAGCATTTATTTTTTGCGTAGTGAAATTGCTATCTACTATCCCAACGTTAAGCCTTATCTTGTCGAAACGTGTAAGCAGCTTGGTTGTACCATTGATTTACCGAAGAAAATTGAATTAATTGTGATTGATGATTCTGATATTCAAGAAGACCCAGATCACCTAGGCTTAATGAGATTATCCAGTACCTTAATCAATCAAGCAGGGTTCAATCAAGCTTATCCGAATTTAGAGCTGACCCTCACCGATATTAATGATAAGCCAAAATTAAGACGGATTTTTAAACCCAGTGAATACTTAGCCGCCAATACCAATATTGCCAACGGCCTTGCTGCAGGTGAAGAAGTTAAAGTGAAGCTGGCCATTACAACACAGGGTGAAACGGTTGCAGGTTATCGGGTATTTGTAACCTACTAGCACGTGATGAAGTAATCAATAGTAAAAATATACTAATGAAAATCATGATGGCTATTTAATCACTTTACATAGCTTGCTTTGGCAACAGTTCTGTAATATTCAAGTCATAGATTCTATAAGTACTTAATCAGACAACATCAGGAGAATTATTATGTGGACAACACCAGCTGCTACTGAAATGCGTTTCGGTTTCGAAGTAACAATGTACGTAATGAATAAATAAGTTTTATTCAGCTACACAAAAGGACGCTTAGGCGTCCTTTTTGTTTTTCTAGCTCATAATGTTTTCTACTTATTTAACTAGTACTAAACATTCCGACTTCATCTCTTTAATCGCCTCCGCCAGGCAATTCACCGCCAGCTCTCTTGCATAGCTTTTTCGCCATGCCAAAGCTATTCTGCGCACTGGTACAGGAGCCGCAAAGGGTATCACCTTCACTAGCGGATTTACATGGCGTTCAGTTGCCGCACTACACGGCAGCACGGTAATGCCTAAGTTGGAAGATACCATATTACGAATGGTTTCCAATGAATTACCTTGCAGCACTTGACCCTTACGCGACAAATCCGGGCAGGCTTGTAATACTTGATGGCTATAACAATGGCCACTGTTGAGTAATAGTACGTTTTCGTCGGACAAATCCTCAGCTTTAATCGATACTCGATTGGCCCAAGGATGATTAATAGGCACCATCACCACATATTTTTCATCGTACAAAGGCATAGTTTTAATGCCTGCCGCCTCAAAAGGTAACGCGACAATTGCAGCATCAATCACGCCACTTTTAAGTTGCACTTCTAATTGCGCCGTTAGATTTTCTTCAATATCCAACGGCATGTCAGGCGCAGTAACGCGCAAGATTGGGATAATTTCAGGCAATAAATAAGGGCCAACTGAGTAAATCAACCCTAACCTAAATGCCCCGCCCAATTGATTGGTACCCTGTTTAGCGATTTCGCGAATATGTGCCACTTCTTCAATCGCACGGATTGCTTGCTCAATAATCTGTTCACCAATCGCTGTTGCGCTCACATCAGTGCGACTACGCTCAAAAATCAAAACGCCCAAATCTTCTTCCAGCTTTTTTATGGCCAAACTCAAGGCTGGTTGGCTGACAAAGCACTTTTCTGCCGCACGTCTAAAATTGCGCTCTTTTGCAACCGCTACTACAAAACGCAGCTCACTTAATGTCATGATTAAATTCCTAATTAGCCCGTATATACACTATTTACGATAAGCTTAGTATATCAGTTAGCCTTGAACGTTCAATTGTACATATCAATAATTATGGCTTGTCTACAGGTAATAAAAGTATTTAAGACCGTATGTTGGCTCAATTTGAAAAGGCTGATCCAGCTTATGCAGAGGGTATTAGAAAAGTGTTGTAATTAAATAGTAATTTGTAAGGCAATCAATTATTCAATACAGCCTGTTAACGGTAAGCTTTTAAACTTATTAGCGACAAAAGTGAGTAAAATATTCTTTTAAAATTAATTTTAACAAGGTCGCTGGAAAAATTATGAAAATGTGGCAATGCTTAGTATGCGGTTTCATCTACGAAGAAGAAAAAGGCTGGCCTGAAGATGGCATAGCGCCCGGCACACGTTGGGAAGATGTCCCTGAAGATTGGGTGTGTCCAGATTGTGGTGCGGTAAAAGATGACTTTGAAATGGTAGAGTTTTAAACCGGGCTTTAACTCATACCGCTAATTCTAAAACGGCCGTCCTTTGATATGACTGCCGTTATCATTTGAATTTACGTAATTACAGCCTATTGCTGAATCTCCTCACTCCGCCCTAATTAGTAGTATGATTGAATTAACTTTATCAAACTTAATATGATTTAAGTAAGGTAGGTTAATCCTGAATTATTGTGTCTTTAAGCCGTTAAGAAGCGATTAATATTCATGAAATTCAAAGACTACTACAAAATTCTAGGTGTTGCTCAAACGGCGACTATTGATGAGATCAAAAAGGCGTATCGTAAACTCGCGCATCAATACCATCCTGACGTTTCTAAAGATCCGGCAGGTGAAGAAAGATTCAAAGAAATTGGTGAGGCATATGCCACGTTAAAGGATAAAGAAAAACGTGCCGCATACGATGCCTTAGGTCGTCATCCCTCAGGAGAGGAGTTTAGACCACCGCCAAATTGGGCAAAAAATCAATATAGTGATAGTTCAGCCAGTCCCGAATACACCTTTGATGACATTGACCTGGCAGATTTATTTGCAAGTTTTTCCAGTGGTAAACATCAGAGTCACCAAGACCATATTCGACCCATCCCTGGGCAAGATTACGAATTGGCGACACAAATTTCACTTGAAGACGCACATCATGGCATCACGCTGGATCTCAATTTCACTGTGCCGGAATATGATACGCAAAGTCAATTGAAACAGGTACCGCACAACTTTAAAGCCCGCATTCCGAAAGGGGTCACCCATGGTCAAAAAATGTTACTTCGCGGTAAAGGCGGTAATGGCTTTCACGGCGCACCAGATGGTAACCTGTATTTAAATATCAACTTTATCCCCCACCGATTATTTCGTGTAACTGATCATGACCTGTTTATTGATTTACCGCTTGCCCCATGGGAAGCGGCATTAGGCGCCACGGTTAAAGTACCTACCTTGGAAGGCGCGGTCAATCTCAAAGTACCTGCCGGCGCCCGTAGCGGTCAAAAACTTCGTATCGGCAAACGCGGCATGCCTAAACAGAATCAAGAACATGGTGACCTTTTTGCAGTCATACAAATCGTCATCCCAACCGATCTCAGTCATCAAGAACGCGAACTGTTCAAAGAGCTGGCTGACACTTCAACCTTTAACCCCCGTGTCCATTTCAATTAGGAGTGACATGATGACACTGAATCAGACAGAATTAATATGGCTTGATGAACATCATGAAGTCACTTTACAAGAGCTGATAGCACTATCTGGGCTTTCGCAAGCTGAACTAGTATTGCTAGTAGAAAATGGTGCCCTAGTACCAAACAATGCAAATACAAGCGACCTTCGGTTAGATGCATGGCAATTCAGTAGCCAATGTCTAGTCTCTATACGCACCCTCTCACGACTTAAACACGACTTTGAGCTAGAACCCAATGCATTAAGTTTGACGCTAGTATTTTTAGAACGAATCCGAACACTTGAGTTTCAATTGCATCATTTAGAGCATACAAAAACTTAATCTTATTACATTCCAAACTCTAATATTGTCATAAAAAATTCATAATTCTTGTAATACTTGCAATGATAATAACGGATGTTAATTGCAAGCTAAAACAAGGGTATAAGTATTATGAAAAAATCCGTTAATCAAGAATATCTGGATAAAGCAAAAATATTATCTACCGAGGAAGCCGAACGAATATTTTCAAGAATGAGCGGAAAACTACCGCGCCGATTAGAAAAAGATAAATTAAGCAAAGAAGAAGCGCTAGCGTTTCAGCTTGAGTTAGAAGATGATCAACTAGATGAATGGCGTGAAAAAATGGCAAAAATTAGAGAAAAGCATAAGAACTGATTAAAGAATATTCATAATTATTAATCAATTTTTAATATACTTAAGTATCTAAGACCTTAAGTATCTCAGGCGCCTTGGCTTTAGTTCGCTTAGACCAGATTTCTAGTAATGCA
>JBDSHU010000272.1:0-9290 GCA_039918335.1 Methylotenera sp.
GATTTGAAGATACTTGCTTTCAATTAAAACAATATGAAAATATACAAGTGCAGCGTGGCGAAAAGTCTTACAAAGGCGAGAAGTCATTCGAAGACCGATTAGCCTCACACACTGTAGTAAAAGGGCGGGCTGAGACCAATATCATTTACATGGACCTAGGTGCCGGTTACTCTAATATAGTTGACGAGAGTAGCAAAGGTATTGGCTTACGCATTAGCAAACAAGCCAATGAAGTGAGCTTAGGTATGATGGTAGGGGTGACAGTTAAAGAGCAAAAACAAGGCACTCGGGTTGGTGTCATTCGCAGCATCAAACCAATGGCAGGCAATGAGTTACACATCGGGATTGAGGTATTAAGCAGAACCGCTTTTTGTGTTGAAGCTAAGAACAATAGCTTAAACCCAATAAAAGCACATGCAGTTTCGGATAGCTTTAACAGTAGCAGCAGTAATCTTTCTAACCGAACTGCTGCCTTTACTTGCTTGTTTATACCGGAAGAATATGGCGTTTCAATACAGGAAACGCTTATCGTGCCTAGACTTCAATACAATAAAAACGATACGTTTAAGATTAATATTTTAGGGAATGATAGGTTAATTAGATTTACTGAAACATTAGAACGACACGAAAATTGGATTCGTGTCGCCTATGTTGAGGAGTTAGGCAGTCAATTATCAAACAAACTAGCGTCCTAATTTAATCTATTGTGCTACTTAGTTTGTTTTGCTAACTCCGCGTTCCAACCACCGCCTAGTGCCTTGAACAATTCAACCGTCGCAACTAACCTTGCTTGACGGCTTTGAATGAACGCCAACGCGGTGTCGTTGTATACACGCTGTGCATCTAACACATCCAGATAAGCCGAGTAACCTGATTGATAACGATTTTCAGACACCTCTAACGCTTTCTTAGCCGCTATTTGACCCCTATCTAGCGCAACTTCACGTTCGGTATTTTGACGTAAATTCACTAAAGCATCGTTCACTTCCCTAAAAGCATTTTGCACAGCAGCTTCATAACTGGCCAACGCTTGTTTTTGCTTGGCACTCGCTTGATCAACTCTTGAGTTGAGCCGTCCTGAATCAAAGATAGGTAAATTCAAACTCAAACCGCCTGTCCAAATACGCGCAGCAGACTTTAATATATCT
Organism: Methylotenera sp.; assembly: GCA_039918335.1. Taxonomy (GTDB): domain Bacteria; phylum Pseudomonadota; class Gammaproteobacteria; order Burkholderiales; family Methylophilaceae; genus Methylotenera. The sequence continues at coordinate 1,149 of JBDSHU010000272.1, forward strand.
CCCAGTTCTAAACTTTCTCCACCTAAGCTGGCGGTAAGTGAGATAGTTGGATATAAAGCGGCTTTGGCCACACCGATATTAGCATTCGCAGCGATCATTAACTCTTCTGCTTGCCTTACATCTGGCCGTGCTTCAAGCAAACTTGAAGGCAAACCTGCTGGCGGCGTTGGCGGAATTGGCAAAGCCTTAATGTCAGCCACAGCTACATTCAAATCTAACGTACCGGTCAACACAGCCAACTGATGCATACTAATGGCTCTTAAGCGAGTTAACTCAGCCAATTGTGCGCTTAGATTTGCACTTGCTACTTCAGCTTGATGCACATCTAGTGCTGATGCAACCCCGCCTTCTAAGCGACGCTTGGTTAATGCTAAACTTGAATCTCGACTTTTTAAATTATCTTGAGTAATGGCAATTTGTGATTCTATGCTGCGCAATACCAGGTAATTACTGGCTACCAAACTAGATAGAGATAAGGCCACCGTGTCTTTTGCATAGCGAGTAGACAAAGCTTGTGCACGGGCTGATTCCTTAGCGCGGCGTAATTTACCCCAAAAATCAATTTCAAAAGACGTGCCTAATTGGACGATATAATTATTACGCGGGTTACCAGCAAAAATAGGATTCGCACCCGCTTCGGTAATACGGCTACGGCTCGCACCGGCATCTAAATCCACTTGTGGGAACAAGGCTGCCCCCACTTCACGCATCACGGCATCGGCTTCTTCAATCCGTGCAACTGATAACTTAATATCCGTATTGTTTTGCAATGCTTTAGCAACCAAATCATTCAATATGGGATCTTGATAGAGCGTCCACCATGTATTTGAAACTTGCGCTGCAGTAACGTCTTTAGATGTATCTGCAGCCTCGCTATATTGCGCAGGCACCGCGACTTTTGGACGCAAATAATCTGGCCAGATGGATTGGCAGCCAGACAATAAGACTGCCGCAACCGCCACAGAAACGAGCTTCATGTTAATGTGTTTAAGTGTCTGACCTCTAAATACTTGGTGTTTAAATTCACTGTGCTGCATCATACTGTTTCCTTAGAGTGATCTACTTCTGGCACTAAGCCTTTGTCATGATGTTTTCTGTCTACATGGGTATTACTTAACCATGTGAAGAACATCGGAATGAATATCGTCGCCACAAAAGTCGCTAATATCATGCCGCCAAACACGCCTGTACCCATACTGCGACGTGCTGCCGCACCGGCACCAGTCGCAATTACCAACGGTACGATACCAAGCACGAACGCCATCGACGTCATCACAATAGGTCTAAACCTCATCCTAGCGGCTTCAAGCGCGGCTTGTGCCACAGGCATACCCTCCTCCATTTTTTGACTGGCGAATTCTACAATCAGAATCGCATTTTTTGCGGCCAGCCCTACCAAGGTGATTAATCCGATTTGGAAGTAAATATCATTCGGCATACCACGTAGTAATACTGCCAGCAAAGCACCCGCTAGTGCGAATGGTACTGCCATAATGACTGCAATCGGCAAAGCCCAAGTTTCAAACTGTGCAGCCAGAATCAGGAACACCATAATGATGGCAAAACCGAAAGCAAAGATTGCCGCTGAACCAGTACGTTTTTCTTGATACGCTTGGCCTGTCCATGCAATCTGGTAACCTTGTGGCAAGTTCGCTGCAGCGACTCTTTCTACTGTGGTAATGGCTTCACCTGAGCTAATGCCTGGCGCACCGCCACCTATTACTTTGGCAGAAAGCAAACCGTTGTATCGCTCTAGTTGCTCGGCGCCAACAATATTACTGACTTTACTTAACGCTGAGAGCGGTACCATTTGTCCGGCATTGGAACGTACATACACTTTGCCTAAATCTTCTGGTTTCATGCGGTACTCCGCTTCTGCCTGCAATTGCACGCGGTAAGTACGGCCAGATTTATTAAAGTCATTTACATATAATGAACCCATCGTACTCTGTAGGGTAGCGTAAATATCCGCTACTGGCACACCTTGCGAAATGGCCTTAGCTTCATCAACCTCAACAAATAACTGTGGCACAGTGGGGCGGAAGAACGTGTTAATACCCGCTAATTCTTTTTCCGCTTTTAGGGCCTCAATAAAATTATTCACTACCGCTGACAAATGCAATGGATTAGTATCACTCCGGCTTTGTACATACACCTCGAAACCACCAGCGCTACCTAAACCACGAATCGCCGGCGGATTAAACGCAATCGCCATGCCGTCAGGCTGCTGCATACCAATACCAAATAGTTTACCTACGATGCCATCTGCCGTAGTTTCACGTTCAGCCCAATCTTTCAATCGCACAAACATAGTCGCCGCACTGGTTTTATTGCCGCCGCCAATCAAGTCAAAGCCATACACTGCGAATTCAAATGCAACTGCAGGGTCTTTAGCAATTTCTGTACGAACAGCTTCAGTCGTTTTAGTCGTACGGCTTAATGTGGCGCCATCGGGCATGATGACTGCGGCAACCACATAGCCTTGATCTTCTGCAGGTACAAAACTACCAGGTATAGTTCTAAGCAAGACGACCACCAGTGCAATAATTAACCCAAACACCAATGTTCCGATAATTCTATGATGCAAAGTCAAATTCACAACATAAGAATAAAAATTGGTCAGTTTCAGAAAACCACGGTTAAACGGCTTAAAGAATGCAGATTCTTCATGTACAGATTTCAATAATATTGCACACAAGGCTGGTGTTAGCGTAAGGGCTACAATGCCGGAAATTACCACGGCAACCGCTACGGTTACCGCAAATTGTCGATACATTGAACCGGCAATACCACCCAAGAACGCGACTGGTACAAACACCGCACAAAGTACCAATACAATCGCAATGACCGCACCTGATACTTGCTCCATGGATTTAACGGCAGCCTTGATGGGTGACAGCTTTTCTTCTGACATCAGCCGCTCTACGTTCTCCAGCACTACAATCGCATCATCCACTACAATCCCGATTGAAAGCACCATCGCGAATAGCGTTAAGGTATTGATAGAAAAACCGAATATCCACAACCCGGCAAATGTACCGATTAATGAAATAGGCACCGCGATTAATGGAATCAGGGTAGCGCGCCAGCTTTGTAAGAAGACAAAGACTACTAGCACTACTAATAGCATCGCCTCACCCAAGGTTTTTACAACTTCAATAATAGAAGACTTAACAAAGTCACTCGTATCGTACGGCACTTCCCAATCAACACCTTCAGGAAATCTTTGTTTCAGTTCAGCCATTTTTTCTTTAACGGCTTGTGCTGTATCAAGTGCATTCGCACCTGTTTGTAGGAAAATTGGGATACCAACGCCAGGTAATCCATCTAAAGCTGTACGCACGTTGTAACTTTGTGAGCCTAATTCAACTCGGGCCACGTCTTTTAAGTAAAGTACGCCACGTGGACCCTCAGCACGGATGATGATATTGCCAAACTCTGCAGGGTCAATCAAACGGCCTTTAGCAGTTACCGTATAGACCAATTGCTGGGTAGAGGGTGATGGTTCTTGTCCGATTTTACCTGCGGCATATTGTGCATTTTGTGACTGAATTGCGGTGGCAATATCGGTTGTAGTCACACCAAGTTGCGCCATGCGATCTGGACGCAACCAAATGCGCATTGAGTAATCTTGTGCGCCAAAAATGATGGCGTCACCTACCCCCTTAATACGTTTAAGTTCATCTAGTACGTTTAAAGTACCGTAATTGCTTAAGTACAGTGGGTCATATTTCTTTTGCTTATCGGTCAACATCACGACTAATAGAATATCGTTGGAGCGCTTTTGTACCACTAAACCAGTCCTACGCACCTCATCAGGTAAACGTGGCAAAGCAATATTCACGCGGTTACTCACGTTGAACGTAGCCTGATTCACATCTGTGCCCACTTCAAAAGTGGCAGTAATGGTTAGAGTACCGCTAGAGTCAGCACTAGAGTTAAAGTAAAGTAACCCTTCAACACCGCTTAACTGCTCTTCAATTGGGGCAGCAACTGTTTTAGACAGTGTCTCAGCACTCGCGCCTGGGTAAGTGGCAGTGATTAACACTGTAGGAGGAGCAATTTGCGGATATTGTGCAATCGGCAATTTAAAAGCCGCTGCTAAGCCCGCCAGCACGATGATGATAGACAAAACGCTGGCAAAAATAGGCCGCGTGATAAAAAATTTGGTCATATGAGTTCTCGTTTAAACTTGATTTATTCTTAAGGTGTTGTCTTAAGCTTGTTTTGGAGATTTATTTTGCTGATGCTTCCTTAGCTTTTTCAGCCGGCGCTCCTGCCGGTGGTTCGCCTGCAGGGTGCGGCGCCACAGCAGCACCAGGCCGTAATTTAATCACGTTATCAACAATTACCTTTTCGCCTGCGTTAAGTCCACTTAGCACAACCCAGTCTTTGCCTACCCAGTTACCTGTAACGATAGGCTTCACTACTGCCTCATTTTTCTCATTTGCGACATACACAAACCGGCCTTGATCATTATTCAATACCGCAACTTGCGGTACTACGAATACACCATCCTTTTGGCCTGTCGTTACGCGAACACGGACAAATTGACCGGGTAATAATGTTTTATCGGCATTTTCAAAAGTCGCACGTAATTGCTGTGTTCCTAACTGCGGATCAATACTACTCGCAGCAAAATTCAACTTACCTTTTTTCGTATATTCAGTACCGTCGGGTAGAATCAAAGCAACATCTTTTACATTAGATTGCGTTAAACGACCGCCAAGTTGCGCAAACTCATTATCAGATAAGCTAAAACGCACCCAGATTGGTGTAATTTGGCTCACTTTGGTTAACAAACTGGTATTTGGACTCACCAGAGCACCTTCAGAAAACTCAAAGCGCCCTGCAATGCCTGATATAGGTGAAATAACAGTGGTATAAGATAAATTCAGCTGAGCTTCACGTACACTCGCTTCATACTGTGCTAAACCTGCGCGTGCTAACGAATTATCTGAAGCGGCATTATCCGCTTCACGTTGACTGATAGATTGTGTTGCAAGCAAACCTTGCAATCGTTGCGCCTCACGTTGCGTTTGTTCAACACGTGATTTTTGCTGCTCTAGTTGCGCTTTTGCATTTGAAAGTGCAATTTGAAACGGTACTGGATCGATTAAGAACATGGCTTGCCCAGCACTCACTGGCGCACCCTCTTCAAACATTTTTTTAAGCAAAATTCCACCAACACGGGGACGAATCTCAACTTCTTTAGCGCCCTCCGTCTGCGCTACGGCTTCAGCACTAATCGGCACGCTAGTCGTTTGCAATTCAATCACGCTCACGGGCATTGCAGCACCAGCCTGCGCTTGGGCATCACTTTTTTTACCGCAACCAACTAGAGCAATACTTGTCAGTAATGCAATGGCTACAATCTTTGTATTGAGCGACGGGGTAATAGATTTAGAACGAGGCTCTTGTTGTGCGGTTGAGTTAATTGCCTTGAGTGTATTGATTGCCATTGACGACTCCGTGTCTTTAATTTTTCTATGTTGCTAATTATGCTAGCTTTTGTATTGATTACTAGTACCCTAAAGTATTAGCACTAGCTTACGCTGTTTTTCTTATATAGTACTTGCTTACATTCAATCTTGTATGTATATTATATACAAACATGAATGTATGTAAACAACTTTCCGTTAAAAATGTTGATCAGTGACCTAAGTATCTAAATTAGCTTACTGTTTAAACAGTCGGTTAGATTTATCCATAACAATCTAGTGAGAAGCAAATTTAAATGGTAAGAAAAACGAAAGAAGATGCAGAACTTACACGGCAGTGCATTATCAATGCCGCGCGTGAAGTATTTTTAGCGCGAGGTGTAAGCCGTAGCACCCTAGAACACATCGCGACACAGGCAAATGTGACACGAGGCGCTGTATATTGGCATTTCAAAAATAAAACTGAAATTTTCCATGCCATTCGTGATCAAGTTTTACTGCCCTTAATCGACCGCATGGATGACATGCTTGCGATTGATTCCGCTGCTGCAAAGAGCGAAGACCCGCTCACACAAATTGAAAACAGCCTGAGCGAAACAATCTTTGAACTCAATGAAAACATTGAAATGCGTCAAACGTATGAAATCATGATGATAAAGTGCGAATATGTAGATGAGTTTGCTACCGTGCTACAACAAATTCTTGGCAATTGTTCAAGCATCACAGAGAAAATTCAACTCGCCTACGAGCGGGCACAATCACAAAACTTGCTGACTGGCTCACATACACCACGCGCGTTAGCGCTGGATACTCACTTGTTTTTTAGCGGCTTACTACATATGTGGGTTAAAGATGCAGACGGCAGTCGCTTCCGTTTTCAAGCCATAGAACTCATTAAATCACATATCAACTTACGCAGAAAATAATCACTTAAATAGGTAATAATGCTTTGATTCTTTGTTTCAAATTACTATATTTGAGACGATTCATCAGTTTTTTTGCACTCGGCATCACATCCAAATATTCCAAATGTGGCCTCCCACCTTTAGCTACTACAAGATACGGGGCTTCTATATAAGGATCTATCTTATCCATTTGCATATATTCAATGACATAAGCCCAACGGCTATCCTGTGTAATATTAGGCGTTGTTGAATGCAACAGGAATGAAGAAAATAAAACCACATCACCAGGCTCGGCAGAAATAAATACAGGATTTTTGGCCTCGCCTTTATACACGGCATGGTTATCTATATGGTCATAAGGTAATAGGCCTTTATGGCTACCCGGGACTACCCACAAACCGCCATTGTTTTCCGTCATCGTGGTAAGCGAGATCCAAAATTGAAAATGCTGATCTTTTAATTGACTATATTGGTTATCTTGATGCCACGGAAAAGTACCCGCACCAGGTGATTTTTCTACTGCTTGATCCCATCTAACCCAAATATCAGGGCCAGCAAATTTTTTAAGAAAATCGACTATTTTCGATTGAGAAATAAATATTCTCAGCTTTTCACTTCGGTGCATTAACAAGGCATAAAACTTTAGATTACCTTTATCTAAAATATCATCGCCAATTTTTTCTGCAGAAGCCTGTTTAATATCTTCAATTAACTGAAGCACCTCGGCCCTAGAAAAAAAATCTTTCATGAAAACATAACCGTTTTTCTTAAATTCTTTTTGCATGAGTGTGTTCATTAGTAATTTAATTCTCAAATAGAGTTAATCTAAACTATCAAAGTTATTATATAGTTAATTAATAATGCTAATATATGACCCATTCGTACTATAAAATATTATTTACAGTATAAAAAATAATTTTAATTACATTATGAATATTAACCAAGGTGAAATTTACGGCAAGCAAACTGCGAGCAAGTTTGTGATGTATAACGTGCTTAAAGTAAGCAAAGCCAACAGCGCAAGCCAAGAAATCGTCACATTGCAAAATATAGACAACCCACTCAGCTTATTTGAAACCACAGCCCAAAAATTAGCCGCATCAGGCTACATCCGTATCAGCCAAACGCCTTATATTGATTTAGAAGCCTCCACACCAAAACGCCGCAAAGCCGTAAAAAAACCAACGCGCTGCCCACTCACTTTTGATTTTTTAGAAGACCGTGCGGATAGTCAAAGGCCAGCGCCTATTATTCCAGACCTCTTTAGTCCGGCCTGATTCGTTTAACTAAACGCAAACACCTTTATTGTCATTCCGTGCTCGACACGGAATCTAGTACAAAACCAAAAGCCACTGGATTCCGACCTTCGTCGGAATGACAGAAGTTAATAAGCTTTCCCACTAAACAATCAATTGTGAAACTTCACGATTTTAACCCCCCCCTCTGCCGCGCCAAGCAGCGCAAGCATCATGGGAGTATTCGGCAATCGACTGTTTGAGCAAAGCGAGTTTTCGATTGACGCCCATGATGGTGAGCAGAGGAGGAAATAAGCGGAAGTGGGGTAGCCTTTTCTTTGGTTTCTTTCTTTTGGCTACTCAAAAGAAAGAAACTCGCTTAGAAGCGAAAAACAATGTCACTCAAAAATAAATGTGCAAGTTAACACGGGCTACAAACTAATATAACTTCGTAACTTTTCCTGAATAATTTGAATGTCGTCATGTTTATTCTGTTTTAAACGCTTATTCGAACTATGTACAAAATCTGAATAGCAAAGTTCAACAAGATTCAAACCATTT
>JBDSHU010000273.1:0-3161 GCA_039918335.1 Methylotenera sp.
GACACAGGACATATCACACTTAAAATTAGTTTAGAAAATGATGAGATTACACTAGTCATTTCAGATGATGGCGCTGGCATTAATTTAGCTAAAGTAAAACAAAAAGCGATTGAAAAAGGATTATTTGACTCGGATCAAGCATTAACAGATCAAGCTTTAATGGCGGTTATTTTTGAGGCCGGTTTCTCAACAGCAGATACCGTGTCACAAATTGCAGGTCGTGGTGTTGGATTAAATGTTGTGCGTAGTGATATTGCTGAATTAGGCGGTCGTATCGATGTCAGCAATGTACTCGGCGCCGGTGCAATGTTCAATATTTACCTGCCTGTAACGCTATCTGTTGCACAAGTGGTAATGGTGCGGAGTAATAATAAAATATTTGCGATTCCTTCGGTGATGGTTGAGCAAGTACAAAAACTAAAACCAGCTAATTTAATCAGTGCTTATGAAGCACAAAAAATTGAATGGGCTGATCGCGAATATCCACTACATTTCTTATCTAAATTGATTGGTGATATTAACCACATTGCAGAGAGTCATGTTTACACGCCTGTTATTCTGCTGCGTAGCGGTACTTACCGCACTGCGATACATGTAGATGAAATTATTGGCAACCAAGAGGTTGTGATGAAGCAGATGGGTACGCAGCTTGCACGCGTACCAGGCATGATTGGTGCGACTGTACTGGGGGATGGCGCAATTGTATTGGTGATTAACCCGGTGCAACTGGCGAACCGTGAGGCATTATCCATTGGTGCGATTAGGGTACACACTATTGCGCCAGTGGTTGAGCAATTAAAACGTGTGGCTTTAGTGGTAGACGACTCGCTTACGATGCGTAAAGTGCTTTCACGTGTGCTTGAGCGTGAAGATTTTGAAGTCATTACAGCTAATGATGGTATGGATGCGGTTCAGAAATTACAGCAAATCGTGCCGGATATTATTTTGACCGACATTGAAATGCCACGTATGGATGGTTTCGAGTTTTCGCGGCATGTACGCGACAATCAAAAAACTGCAAATACGCCTTTGATTATTATTAGCTCACGCACTGCTGAAAAACATCGCAACTTTGCAGCTGAATTAGGCGTTAATGCCTTCTTAGGTAAACCGGTACAGGATGATGAGCTCATTGAGCAAGTCAATGCCTTACTTAATAAGTAATAGTTGAACAACTAAGGTTAGCGGCATTGTTCGCAGACACAATCTGTCAAGCAAAATGATGTCGTTAACTGCAAGTTTAAGTGCTCGTTAACTTAAATTTTTAACCGCTAAACTGTCTTCAATAAGGTAAAATTTACCTTATGCTGCAAACAAGTCAAACACCTCCAGAATCTGTAAGTACATCTCCCGCATTTGTGCATTTGCGTTGTCACAGTGAGTATTCCATTGCGGATGGCATTGTGCGTATTGATGATTATGTACAGCAAGCGTTAACTGATCAAATGCCAGCGCTGGCGTTGACGGATTTAAGTAATCTATTCGGCACTATCAAGTTTTACAAGGCCGCGCGCGCTAAAGGCATTAAACCTATTTTAGGCTGTGATATTTGGCTTGAAAATACTAATAATCGCGATCAGCCTTCGCGTCTTTTGCTGTTATGTCAGTCGCATGCTGGATACCTATTGCTTTGCCAATTGTTAAGCCGTGCGTATTTGACCAATCAACATCGTGGTCGCGCAGAGTTTAAACGAGAGTGGTTTGTTGAATGTGGTACTGAGGGTTTATTGCTGCTTTCAGGCGCACAGGCTGGTGATATTGGTCTAGCCATTGCACAAAATAATTTAATTTTAGCAAATAAACTTGCCAACGATTGGCAGACGTTATTTCCAGAACGTTTTTATTTAGAAGTGCAGCGTATTGCTAATGACACTCAAAAGCCACAGCAAGAAGAATATATTCAACAAGTGCGTAACATTGCAAACTCGCTTGACTTGCCAGTAGTCGCAACACACCCGATACAATTTATCACGCCGGACGATTTTAGGGCGCATGAAGCACGCACCTGTATTTCAGAGGGGTATGTGCTGGCTGATACGCGCCGTCCGAAAAACTTTACTACAGAACAATATTTCAAAACACAGGTTGATATTGCAACTTTATTTGCAGATATGCCTGAAGCACTTAGCAATAGTGTAGAAATTGCTAAACGCTGTAATTTAACGCTGGTATTAGGTAAAAATTATTTACCAAATTTCCCTACGCCAAATAACGAGAGTTTGAACGAGTATTTAGTGAGTGAAGCGCGTGTAGGTTTGGCTGGGCGACTGCAGGTGTTATATCCAGATGCGCAGTTACGCGCAAGCAAACAAGCCTCCTATGAAGCGCGATTAGATTTTGAAACGAATGTGATTAATCAAATGGGCTTTGCTGGCTACTTTTTGATTGTCGCCGATTTTATCAATTGGGCTAAAAATAATGGTGTGCCGGTAGGGCCTGGTCGTGGCTCCGGTGCGGGTTCTGTGGTGGCTTATAGTTTAGGCATTACTGATTTAGATCCGCTTGAGTACAACTTGCTGTTTGAGCGTTTTCTGAATCCAGATCGCGTTTCTATGCCAGACTTTGATATCGATTTTTGCCAAGAAGGACGAGATCGCGTCATTGATTACGTAAAACAAAAATATGGCTTAGAGGCTGTGTCACAAATTGCTACCTTCGGTACCATGGCCGCAAAAGCGGTGATTCGCGATGTTGGCCGTGTGCTGGACTTACCGTTTCATTTCGTGGATGGCATCAGTAAGCTTATCCCATTAGAGCTTGGCATAACCTTGTCCGATGCCTTAGTGAAAGAGCCGCAATTAGCAGAACGACGGGAGAATGAGGAGGAGTTGCGTGAGCTTTTAGAGCTGGCTTTAAGGCTGGAAGGCTTAGTGCGTAACGTCGGTATGCATGCCGGAGGCGTGCTGATTTCACCAGGCAAGATTTCGGATTTCTCACCGATATATTGCCAGGCTGATGGTGCAAGTTTAGTCAGCCAATATGATAAGGATGACGTCGAAGCTGTCGGCTTGGTTAAGTTCGACTTTTTGGGTTTACGCACGCTGACAATTTTGGAGTTAGCGTTAGTGAATGCCAATAAACAGCGTGCTGAGCAAGAGTTGCCGCCATTGTCTTTCGCTACTTTGCCGCTCAATGACAAAAAAACATTCCAACTGCTAAAA
>JBDSHU010000274.1:0-3764 GCA_039918335.1 Methylotenera sp.
CTCCATCTGCTTTGCTGGGCATGATGTCCATATATTTTCTCGGAATGCTTTTTGTTAAGTAGAGAAAGTATAATTTTGTGCCATAAGCTGAACAATACTTCTAAGGGATTAGTAATATGTGCGTAGATGTTTTAGGGCTGAGTGAGAACAATCTGAATTTTCAATTAAGTGGAATCTTTTTGATTAATAATGAACAGTAATAACTGTCAAATACTATTAGTTGAAGCCTGTTTTCCGTAAATTTCACCTGTGAAGTAATTATTTGCATGCGATATTATTTATGTATACTAAAGATGAGATAAACTATTAATTTATAAATATAATCAGATTTATAAACAGTCAGGATGCTAGTTTAAATATTCGAACTGAATAACCAATCTAATTGGAGGCAAATGAAGAAGATTTCTTTTTCCAGCAGGCTTAAATTGTTGTTGGAGCAAAAACAGTTAACGCTTGCAGAGGTTGCAAGATCTGTTGGCACATCCACTCCCTCAGTACACCGTTGGACGCGTGGCGGTGAAATTGAGTATGATAATCTTCGCTTGTTAGCAAAGTTTCTTGATGTTAACTGGATTTGGTTACGTTATGGGGATGAGGCTTTAGAGGGGCTGCAGGATAGCTTAGCCGCCAATGGGTCCGTAGCCGATGAGCGTCGCAAGTTCCTTGGTGAGATCATGGAAAGCGAAGCGCGCATGAATCTAGCGCAAGAGATGGCTCGTATAGTCACATGGGAATGGAATGTACTTACAGACGAGCTGACAGCCTCCTCAAACAGCAAGGTAATATTTGGTCAGTCAATTGACAATTTGCATTCCGATTTACTGCCTTTTAGAGATTTCGATCTTGATGCGCTCAAAGTGAAATTTGCGTCTAGTAATTTAGGCTGGGAGTGGGATTTTAGCCTGCCGTCTACAACTGCTGATGAAAGATGGTTTGCATCACGTGGCCAACTTCTATTTGATTCTCAGGACCACCCAATTAAAGTTGTTGCGATAAGCATCGATATTACTGAGCGGAAGCAAATGGAAAAAACCCTTGAGCACAGTGAGTATGTGATGCGTAAGGTCATGGAAACCATTCCTGTTGGATTATTTATTGCTGACGATAAAGGACGCATCTCCACAGTTAATCCGGAAGCAGAACGTATTTGGGGTGGAAAAAAACTGGTTGAGTTAGAAGGTTACGGTGAGTATAAAGGCTGGTGGGAAAGCACAGGCAAGCAGGTTCTGGGCAGTGATTGGACACTCGCAAGAGCCGTCAAGCATGGTCAGGCTAATCGAGGCGAAGTGGTTAATATCGAGGCTTTTGATGGAGAACTGCGCACGATTATTATGTCGGCAATCCCACTTTTGGATATTAATAATAAAATTATTGGTGCCATTGAAGTCAATCAAGATATAACAACACTCAAACGAGTAGAAGATTCTCTTAAAGTCACTGCTGAGCAATGGAAATCAACTTTCGAACAACCTCTGATTGGAATAGCATATTACAAATCGGCAAATGATTTCTTGCATGTAAATGCTAGATTCGCTGAATTGGTAAACAGCTCTGCTGAAGAACTTGCACAAGACAGTTTGGAAAACTTGTTTGATGAAAACACTCGTAAGTCATACCTCATGCATTTGGATAATACACAAGCGGGAGAAACGGCAAAATTTATGACACATGCAAAGCTCCAAGGTAAAACAGGACTCACTAAAGAATTATGGCTATCTGTAATATGTAATCCTGTTGCTACTAGTGCATTTAAAACTTTGGTTTTTGCGTTTGAGCCTAATTTGAAAATATCTAATTAAGCGGTAGTTTCTCAAACTCAAAAGTCGCAATACGGAAGCGCTGAAAGCGCAGTCTTCAAATACGACCATTCTTTGTGCTTTCATTTTTCAATGTTTCTTTGTTAAACCTGTATTAAGTTGAGGTTAGTCCGCACTAATCCCTAAGCTGAGTAGAGCTATGCTGTTGATATTAGCTTACTCAGCATTTTATTAGACGTATCTATGAAATTACTGTCGTCCCAGTAGTTTTCTAGTTGCTTCATTCGTTAAGTAAACGTTTCATTCCAAACTATTTCGTCATTAATAATTTTACATTCTTTATTTTTCACTTCTCGAACTTATTTAGTCGAAAGTAAGTCGAAATTTAAACATCCACACCCGCTTTAACAGCCTGTTATAAAAATCCAACTTTAAAGTTAATTTATACGTCAAGTTATTTATTACTTATTAAGTAATAAGTAATAAATAACTTGACAAGTAATTTTATGAGTATTATAAATGCGATGTTTCTTAAAAAGAACTTTGTTTCATTTTAATGAAACATAACTGTTGATCAGTTACTTATTTAATTATTGGAGTTTGTGATGAAAAAATCTTATTTATTTGGGGCAGTAATTGCCTTATCCGCAATATCTTATGGAACTTTATCCATTGCGCATGGTGCTGATCCAGCAGAAAAAGGTCCGAAAATGCAATATATTAAAAATGCTAAAGGCATGAAAATCAAATCCATGAATATAGCCGGCACCAATGCCTATCTTGAAGACGTTGTTTCGTCTGACGATCCAAAAGCGCCAATCACCTGTGCTTTATTCAGAATGGAAAAAGGTACGCCGTTAACTTATACCTATACCTATGACGAGTCTAAAGTGATTTTAGAGGGCTCGATGTATGTCTCTGATGGTCATTCAAAAGTCAAAGCAAAAGCTGGTGATGTGTTGTTTTTCCCAAAAGGCGCAACCATTACATTTTCATCTGATAACTACGGTGTTGGCTATGTCTGTGGCCAAAGAGCACGCGACGGCGCTTAGTTGATTACTGGGGTGCAGTGATATGCATCCCAGAACTCTTAGGTAGATTATTGAAAGGAGAAATGAAATGGAAAGATTCAATGTTGCGCATAAACTATCACTATGTGTAATGTTATAACTTTACCAATGATGGCTGCACATGCTCAAGTAGTATCAGGCTTGATGACCTGACTAAAGGTGACCCCCGTTCTATTACACCAGTGATCAGAACATTAGTGAGAAAGACGGACAGAAAGATTTATTAGGCGTCGGGCGGCCGAATAAAACCCATTCGCAAATTCCGCATTTACCAGCATATTTTGGTTATATGAATACAAATTATACTTACCGGTTTGTCAATGTTGCCGAGCAGGTATTGACCATGATTGGTGAGGGAAAACATGGTTTGTGGCGTGTACAAGAAAGCGGCACAGTGTGTGAGTATTTGGAAAAAGATGCAACAGGACTCACAGAAAACTCAGATATTTTAGCAAAAGATAATCTTGCTAAGATTGAAAGTGATTACAGTGCCTACTTGCCTACAGAAGGATGGACGGGCTACAAATATCCAGATGAAAAATTAAATAAAAACGGTCATTTAAACTATATCGATTTACCAATTACCCATCCGAAATATAAAAACAAGTATGTAAAACACGAACCAATAGAACTGCCTAATTGGTATTGCACCATTTCCGAAAATGACTATCCGTATGCCCAGCAAGTCATGAACTTCGCTTTTAAGCAACCGGGCGCAAATATCATCGGGCCATTGGGCAAGCGTGCTGGTCTTGACGTCAATGAAAACTACACTAAGGTGATTCGGTTAAATCAACTCCCTGATGCAAGGTCATGGGTAAATGTCGGCCAGCCTAATGAGGATAGTACTCACGTCAAATGGGAAGCCATTGATACCACTAAAACTAATACTGAATACTATTTAGTAGAGCGACCCTTTTTTAATAAACCTTATTTG
>JBDSHU010000275.1:0-7208 GCA_039918335.1 Methylotenera sp.
AGAACTGTTATAAATACACAAGACAACGTTTTCTATCCTATGCCAAGCAATGTAATTGGCATATGGAGCATGTGTGGCAGGATCATGAGGAGTCTGAATTTGAGCTGTTTTTGCTTAAATCTGCAGACTAATCTCTTTTCTTAACGCATTATTGGTGAACTTCAACACCTTTCCAAAATGCAACAAAACCAGCAATATTTTTAGCGGCATCTTTAGGGTGTGGATAATACCAAGCGGCATTTTCATTCGTACTGCCATCTACCACTACATCAAAATAACTCGCGATCCCTTTCCACGGGCATACCGAGGTATGCGGACTTTCTTTGAAAAATTCTGGTTTAAGTGCTGCAGGTGGAAAGTAAACATTTCCTTCAACCATTTCGAATTCATCACTCTCCGCAATTGTTTTGCCATTCCATTTTGCATTTGCCATTGTTAATCCTTTAATAATTTAAAAGCTTGTTCAATATCAAATATTAAGTCGTTGACGTCTTCTAAGCCGATATAAAATCGTACCAGTGACCCTTGGTATGAGTAGTCTGGATTCATTTGGTTTCGCGTAAATGGTACCACTAAGCTTACGGCGCCACCCCAGCTAAAACCAAGGTGAAAGAGTGCAAGAGATTCAACGCATTGGTCAATTTTTGATTGACTGATACTAGATTTAAAAACAACAGAAAATAAGCTGGCTGCTGCCGTAAAGTCTCTATTCCAAACCGCATGCCCTGGTGAATTTGGTATGGCCGGATGCAGTACGCATTCAATCGCTGGATGTTCTGCCAGCTTCTTTGCAATCTGACGAGCACTGGCAGCTTGTGCATGGTAGCGCAAAGCATAATGTGGCAAGCTGCGTAAAATTAAACGGCAATCTTCAGGGCTTACGCCAATTCCTAAACTGACTGTGGTTTCTAATATTTTTTCATAAATCGCATCATTGGCAGTTGTCATGCAACCCATCATTACATCACTACCGCCAGATTGATATTTGGTCAGTGCCTGTATTGAGATGTCAGCGCCTAATTCAAATACTGGTAAAGCAATGCCCGCCGCCCAGGTGGCATCAATCGCAACCAATATGTTATTCTCGTGGGCGATTTTAGCCAAGGCAGGCAAGTCCGACACTTCCATCGTGACCGAACCTGGCGTTTCTACCCATATCAATTTAGTGTTAGGCGTGATGACGATAGCATCCAGATTCATCGGATCATAAAGGGCAAACTCCACGCCAAATTGCTGCTGCAGGTATTTGGCAACTTCGAGCGCAGGCGCGTAGATGTTGCTAGGCAGCAAGACTCTATCGCCAGATTTTAGTAGCGCCAGTAGTGTGGTGCTGATTGCAGATAAACCAGAAGGAAACAATATGGCATGCTCAACACCATCAATGGCGGCAAGTTGGCGTTCCAAACGTCTAGTAGTCGGTGTGCCAAGTAAGCCATAGGTATATTGTTTTTTATCACGATAATCACGCTGTCGTAGTTTCTCAACACAATCAAATACCACGGTAGAAGCGCGCGCTACGCTATCTGCCAGACTTTTGAAATCAGTACTGTCAGAAAATTCCGGCTGGGCTAGTTTTGTGTTGATAGATAGCGGTTTAAAGTTGTTTGTTTTAGCCATAGTTTTAAATAGTCAATTATTTAAGCTGCTTTACTTCGAAAATTGCTCGCTAACCTATTGAATCAATATACTTTACTATTTTCCCACCATATTCACTTTTAATGGATTGGAACAATGTGGGATAATATAAAGAGTTAGTTTAACAAAAATTTATAGAATACTAATTTTAGTGTTTTTATATAAATCAAATAGATAAATAAAATATGTTACTCATGATAGATAACTACGATTCCTTTACCTATAACCTAGTGCAGTACTTAGGTGAGTTGGGGCAAGACGTGCGGGTGTATCGTAATGATGAAATTACTCTGGATGAAATACGTAAGCTACAACCGGAAAAAATCGTCATTTCTCCAGGCCCTTGTACCCCAAACGAGGCGGGCATTAGTGTTCCGCTCATTAAAGAGTTTGCAGGCAAGATACCTTTACTTGGCGTTTGTCTCGGTCATCAAAGTATAGGGCAAGCGTTTGGCGGCAATATTATTCATGCTAAACAGCTCATGCATGGCAAAACATCCTTGATTCATCATCATAATATTGGCGTATTTAAAGACTTACCTAATCCATACACCGCGACACGCTATCACTCATTGGTAATAGAAAAAGAAACCTTGCCCGATTGCCTGGAAATTACCGCTTGGACAGAGGATGGCGAAATTATGGGCGTACGTCATAAAACCTTGCAGGTTGAAGGGGTGCAATTTCATCCAGAATCAATACTGACAGAACATGGTCACGATTTATTGAATAATTTTTTGAAAGCGTAAGTGCGTGACTAAGTTATTGACATACCCGCAAATTCTAAATCAAGTCATTAGTGGTCAACATTTAAGCTTTGATGTGATGCAAGCTGTCATGCATCAGGTGATGGCTGGAGAATTAACTGCTGCACAAATTTCAGCTTTATTAATCGCACTGCGCATCAAAGGTGAAACGGTTGATGAAATAGCCGCGGCTGCGAGTGTCATGCGCGAGCTTTCAACCAAGGTTAACATTCCAGATTCAGCACATTTAATCGACACTTGCGGCACCGGCGGTGATGGCATACAAACGTTTAATGTCTCTACAGTGAGTGCATTTGTTGCCGCCGCCGCTGGCGCTAAAGTCGCTAAGCATGGCGGACGCTCAGTGTCATCTACCTGTGGTAGCGCAGATGTGCTTGAAGCGCTAGGCGTCAATGTTAACCAAACGCCTGAGCAAGTGGCTCATTGCGTCAATACTGTAGGCGTAGGCTTCATGTTTGCGCCTAATCACCATAGCGCCATGAAGCACTCCGCGCCGGTGCGCCGTGAGCTTGGCGTACGTACGCTGTTTAACTTGCTGGGGCCACTGACCAATCCTGCGAGTGCAAAACGGCAAGTGATGGGCGTCTTTGCTAAAGAGCTTACGGTTAAGTTAGCGCATGTGTTGCAACAGCTTGGCAGTGAGCATGTACTGGTAGTATGTGGTGCCGATGGCATGGATGAGATTTCATTTACAGGTGATACATTTATTGCAGAACTGAAAGACGGCAAGGTAAGTGAGTACACGCTTAACCCACAACAGTTTGGCTTATCGCTTCACCAATTATCTAGCATACAAGTACAAAATGCAGCCGAGTCAAAAGCCATGATTTTAGAAGTGTTGGCTGGAAATGCTACTCACAACCAACAAACACCAGCCCGTGACATTGTGCTACTAAATGCAGGTGCGGCTATTTATGTGGCAGGCATTGTAGATAGTTTGCAAGCCGGTATTAGCAAAGCGGCTGAAGTGATTGATAGCGGTTTAGCTTTAGCAAAATTAGCAGCGTTGAAGGCAGCATAATGAAACACGCGCTAGCATTATTGTTGGCATTGGTTTTAGCCGCATGTTCTCAATCTGAGTCGACTAGCGTTGCTTTGCCGCCGCCGAGTACAGCGCTAAATCAATCTGCAATCGATGTTAAAGCACAAAATGCCACGATATCATTTCAGTCTTTAAATGGAAGCGAAGCTACTCTCCATCAGAATTTACCAATTTTACGAAGCGTTGCAGATTTGTACGCCACAAAAACTAGCGATGTGCAGGTGGAAGATAGTGGTGAGGTAGTTAAAATTTTAGCAGATGATAACCAAGGTTCGCGCCATCAAAAGTTTTTGGTGAAAATCGCCAGTGGGCAAACTTTGTTATTTGCGCATAATATTGATTTAGCACCACGTATCAATGATATAAAAGTGGGTGATGCTCTTTCATTTAGAGGCGAATATGAATATAACCCTAAAGGTGGCATTGTGCATTGGACACATCACGACCCACAAGGCAAGCATTATGCGGGTTGGATTAGACATAACGGCAAAATGTACGACTAAACAGTCATAAATAAATATCCACTAGAACGAAAAATTTAGTTAGGTAAATTAAACAAATGTCAGATATTTTAAATAAGATTTTAGCGACTAAAGCGTTGGAAGTGGCGGCGAGCAAGGCGGCAGTCAGCTTAAGTCAGTTGCAAACCTTAGCCGAGGCACAGCCTGAAGCGCGCGATTTTGTAGGCAGTATTCACAAAAAAGTCATGGCAAATAAACCCGCTGTGATTGCAGAAATTAAAAAGGCGAGTCCATCAAAAGGTGTTATCCGCGCTGACTTTAATCCAGCTGCAATTGCAAAAAGCTATGAAGCTGGTGGCGCAGCATGTTTGTCAGTACTCACTGACGTTGAGTATTTTCAAGGCTCAGCAGAGTATTTAAAACAAGCGCGCGCAGCTTGCAAGCTACCAGTTTTGCGTAAAGATTTTATGATAGATCCCTATCAAATTTTTGAAGCACGTGCGATGGGGGCTGATTGTGTTTTACTGATCGTCGCGGCCTTAGAGTTAAACCAGATGCGCACTTTAGAAGAACTGGCACATGAATTAGGCATGGCGGTACTGGTAGAAGTACATGATGCTGATGAGCTAGCGCTTGCTTTGCAGCTTGATACGCCGTTAATCGGTATCAACAACCGTGACTTGCGTACCTTTGAAGTCACATTGCAAACTACGCTGGACTTATTAAAAGTGCTGCCTGAAGACCGCTTTGTAGTCACAGAATCGGGCATATTCACACCAGAAGATGTCAAGCTTATGCAAGATAATGACGTGCATGCTTTCTTGGTAGGCGAAGCGTTTATGCGCCAACCTGATCCAGGCGCTGAATTGGCAAGAGTATTCGGTTAATTCGAATTTAGCTAACAAATTAAGGTACACCATGAGCTATCCATATTCCCGCCCACGCCGTATGCGTAAAGATGAGTTTTCACGTCGTATGATGCGCGAAAATGTA
Source organism: Methylotenera sp. (assembly GCA_039918335.1). Lineage (GTDB taxonomy): Bacteria > Pseudomonadota > Gammaproteobacteria > Burkholderiales > Methylophilaceae > Methylotenera. Next base: position 4,899 of record JBDSHU010000275.1, read on the forward strand.
CTGACAAGCAATGATTTGATTTACCCAGTATTTGTTTTAGACGGTGACAATCGCGTTGAAGAAGTTGCTTCTATGCCAGGCGTAAAACGCCAAAGTATCGATGTCTTGCTAAAAACTGCGGCAGAGTGTGTTGCGTTAGGTATTCCTGCATTGGCTTTATTCCCAGTAGTTGATGCACAGTATAAGAGTTTAGATGCTGCCGAAGCATTTAACCCCGAGGGGCTAGTGCAGCGTACCGTAGCGGCGCTTAAAGCCGCATTTCCTGAACTAGGTATTATCACTGACGTAGCTTTAGACCCTTACACCACGCATGGTCAAGATGGCTTAATAGACGCAGCTGGTTATGTATTGAATGACGACACGATAGAGGTGCTGGTGAAGCAAGCCATCTCTCATGCCAACGCAGGAGCTGATATTGTCGCACCTTCTGACATGATGGATGGCCGCATAGGCCAGATTCGCGAAGCGCTGGAAAGTACACACAATATTCACACGAAAATCTTAGCCTATTCAGCCAAATATGCCTCAGCATTTTATGGGCCGTTCCGCGATGCAGTAGGCTCAGCTAGTAATTTAGGCGCTGGCAATAAATACACCTACCAAATGGATCCAGCTAACAGCGATGAGGCAATCAAAGAAGTTGCGTTGGATATTGAAGAGGGTGCTGATATGGTAATGGTAAAACCAGGCATGCCCTATTTAGATATCGTGCGTCGTGTAAAAGATGAGTTTGGTGTACCGACGTTTGCTTATCAAGTGAGTGGCGAATACGCCATGCTAAAAGCGGCTGCACAAAATGGCTGGTTAGATGAGCGTGCGTGCGTTATGGAAAGCTTGTTAGCATTTAAACGCGCAGGTGCTGATGGTGTTTTAACTTATTTTGCGATGGATGTAGCGCGATGGTTGAAGGTTACTTAATCATTTGCGAATAATAAAAACTGATTAAGTAAGTTGGATTAATGCAATCTATAGCGGTGTTAGCATCGCTCTAACACTTTCAATATTCGCCCGCTCTGCATTATTTCCATCAGATGCGCGCTTGGTTGCAACCCGCATATCGTCTACCTCAAACACACTTAACTTGATTAAACCAGACTCCATTTCAAGTGTAAAAACCGGGACTTTTTTACGGTTATCACCTTTTTTGTCACGTTTGCCATCGTTCATCACACGATATGATTTTTCGTTAGTTTCAAACGGAATATTCTGGTTTAGCAAAAACATTTCCACGTCTTTTAAGCTGTCTGCAAAAAGATATATATGCGTTTCAGAACCTAAACCTGCCGTGCCATCTAATACGGCACCTGTTAGATACGGATTGAATTTTTCTAACAATTCCATGGTGTAAAGTGCGCTTTTACGCATCTCAAGCAAGTTTTCTGGCTGTTCATCACTTAAATAAAGCGCGTTGTAAAGTTTCAGCTCTTCTTCAATTTCTAAATTCGAAGGCAGTACATTATTGTCAACGGTACCCACTTGCCGCCCAGCCTTCTTTTTTGCATATGCAAAATCAGAAATACCCTCTTCTGCCATCATGCGCGCGGCTTGTTGGGCTATCAATTGCCGCAACTGCTGTAAGTTTTCTTTTGCCATAGCGAGTGAATTAGACTAATTAATTTGGATTTAATATTTTTGCAGCTGCGTTTTGTCCATTGCCAGAAGGTTCCGGAGTCCCTTTGTTTGGTTGGTTTGGTCCTGTTTGATTAGGGACGGATGGTGACAAAATAATTTCCGGTTGCAATACTTGCTGCGCTTGGTCTGTCACAGCGTTGTCAGAATTTTCGTCACCAAACAGTCCAGGTAAAAAGCTTTCGACTTGCGGTGGTGGGTTTTCATGATAGAAATATTCAACAATGCCGCTTTCATCATCGTCGGCACGTGTCCCTGTAGTCGGGTCAATTTTAATCACACTGATACCATCCGGCATCGCCATAGTTTCGTTCGGAACGCCGCGTAAAGCACTTGCCATGTACTTAATCCAGATGGGCAATGCTGCAGTACCGCCAGTTTCACTTCGGCCTAAAGATTTTGGTTTATCAAAACCTATCCATGTGATAGCAACTTGTTTTGGATTATAACCCGCAAACCATGCATCAAAATGGTCGTTAGTGGTGCCGGTTTTACCTGCAAGGTCGGTACGGCCAAGTTGCATGGCTTTAGCTGCCGTACCATTGCGTATCACGCTTTGCATCATGGAGTTCATGATGAATGCATTACGAGCATCTATTACGCGCGGGGCGCCATTGTCTGCATGATCAAATTTTGTCACCGCAATCACTTGACCGTTATGATCTACAATCTTAGAGATTA